>CAYJBI010000056.1:0-9571 GCA_964368345.1 uncultured Mariniplasma sp.
GGATAAGTATACTCAAAACAATAAAACTATCTATTTTGAGTATACAAGGATAAATATGTCAGGTTCGAGTGATTTACATCTAAGTGAAATGGAAACGTTTAAGAAAGGTGTTGAAGATGAAAAATTAATTGAGAATATTGTTCTACCTTCGTCAAGGGAAGATTATATAGGATTCATCTTTTTAGTAAGAAAGGGATCGTCAGCAATAGGCGTAGAGTTCGTGTTTTATTGTTCACAATCCTTGGTAAAATACTTTGATTACTATAGAGAGATGTATTTGAGTAGGTATTGGAGTGTTAACATAGGTATTGGATTAAATAAGAAGAATGTATATAGTTATGAGTTTCAGTACTTTGATCATGAAAAATTTTTTAGTGACTACGAGGAATACTATACATCAAAAGTGAAGAACTATGATTTCTTACTGGATTTTAATAGAACTCACATGTATAAACCGGCATTTGATCAAATAAATCGAGCAAATTCATTAGCTAAAAGATTATATCCTGATTTAGATCAAAATGCTTCAATTAACTACGAAGTTGTACTTATGCCTAAAGTTATAGGTCTAAAATCAAAGGTTCATTTGATTTCATTGACTTGAGCAAAAAAAAGTATAAAGTTAATAACGCAGGTATAGATGAACTTCTAAATGAACATCTATTAATTGTTGATGCACTGACTGAGACTATGAGAAAATCTATCTATGAAGATAGAGGTAAAGACTATTTAGTAGAAACTATGACACTATATGAAGGTAGTAAAGAGTATTTCACATTTATTTTTGATTTGTTCGAAAAAAGATTGGATATTCAAGAAAAACTTAAAGTTGAGGTACCTGTTGGAAAATTCTCGATTTTTTTTGATGAGATGAAAAAATTAATACCTGGAAGTTTCAGAGAGTATGTTAGTAATAATACAACACCAGGATTCGTTTACTCGACTTTGAATAAAGATGATTTCAATGGAGCTTTGAAAAAATATGATACTGAAATCAAAAATTTTGTAAAAATGTTTTTCGGAAGATTTGTACCACAAAAATAAATCAATTTATTGTTGCTTAAAAGTACCTTTTGATTATATAGATGTTTACTTTGTGTTACATTTGAAGGTTGCAGTAAGTTAACAAATGTGGTAATAGGGAATAATGTCACAAGTATTGGAAGTTATGCATTTGAAGGTTGCAGGAGTTTAACAAGCAGATTGTCATGTAATTATTGACAATTTTGTACATGTTTTGCTACAATTGATATTAGATAATTAAACATGTTTATATTCTTGCAGAATTGCTTAAGGAGGAGTTATCTATGAAATTTTCTGTGAAGAAAACGAACGTACGTTTTGTTTCCTTTTTTCTTACCGCCGCTCTTCTTTTAATTTTAACGGCTTGTGGTACTATTGTAAAATATAAAATTAATTTTATTGTTGAAGGAGATATCTATTATACTATCGACACTACTGGTGAAGAAATCATCACTATGCCAGCAGATCCTGAAAAAGATAATTATGTTTTTGACGGCTGGTATTTTGATAAAGATATTTGGAATAAACCTTTCACAATAAACTCTCTTCTTACAGAAAAGCTTACCAGCGATATGTCTGTATATGCACGTTGGATTCTTGAAGATATTACAAAACAAGATTTTACAGTTACATTCAATTCACGTGGTGGTAGTGAAGTTCCATCACAATTAATTAGATACAACTCTTTGGTGATGCTGCCTGAAGAACCCATTAGACTGGGGTATATTTTTAGCGGTTGGTATAAAGATCCTAGCAATCTAGACAAGTGGGATTTTAATACTGATGTTGTAAAAAGCAATCTAACTCTTTATGCAAAATGGGCAGATGAGAATGATGCTAATGCTTGTGATATTATTAATGCTGAAGGTATGACTATCAACAATCTAGTTCTAAGTAGTAAAGTGCCTAACTCACAAACACATCTAAGTTTATCTGATATTATTACAGTTAGCCCCTATGCAACTTATAAAGTTACTTCAGATATTGCTGGACTTAACGAAATTCCATCCGGAACAATAGAGCTTGATTTAGGGGAAAATACCTATTATATTCTTGTTACATCAGGTACTGGTTCCAATAAAAAGCAGTATGAAGTTAATGTTCATAGAAATCGCATTTTCGAGGTTAGATATATCCTAAACAATGGATTGGATGATTTCGTTGAAGATGTTGAAGAAGGTTCATATCTAGTAGAACCCACTTATACAAAACTTGGTTACCATGCTGTTAAATGGCAATACCTAAACGTAACCTGGAATTTTGATACCATGCCCGTTTTAGGAGATATGGTTCTTAATTTGATTTGGGAAGCTGATAAATATGAAATTACTTTCGATAGTGATGGGGGAACAGCAGTTGAAAATGCAGAAGTAACTAACGATTTCCATTTTGAATTTAGTGTTCCTTTGAAAGATGGGTATGAATTCCAAGGTTGGGAAACCGACATGGGAACAAAAATAACTGACGATCAAGGAGTCGGAATCACTAATTGGCGCCATTATTATTCCACGACTTTAAAAGCCATTTGGTCAGCAAAAACATATAAGATTATTTATGAACGTATAGAAGCAGCAGTTAATAATAATCCTGCTACTTATACCATTGAAGATAATACAATTGTCCTTGAGGATGCTATAAAAACCGGATACACTTTCCAGGGTTGGTTTGTAGGTGATCAGCAATATAATGAGATAACTACTGGATCCTTCGGGGACCTTACTCTTGAAGCAAGATGGACTCCTACGCCCCATAAAATAATGTATTTAAACACATTTGATGCAAAAAATCCTAATCCAAAAGAATACACAATTGAAGATTTAGGACTCGTATTACAAAATATCAACAGAACTGGTTACCGCTTAAATGGTTGGTATTTAAATAATCAAAAAGTCACTTCAATTAGTGAATACTATGGAGACATTACCTTAACAGCAGAATGGGATTTAATAGACTTCAATATTAACTATTTGAATACAAAATCTGCGAAAAATGAAAACCCCTTGTTTTACAACATTGAAACAGATAACTTAGTCTTAGAAGATATAAGTGCCAATGGTTATAAATTCTTGGGCTGGTATAATGGAGAAGATATTGTCACAGAGATAACTGCAGGCAATACAGGTGACATTACCTTGACTGCACAATGGGATTTACTAAATTATCAGATAAATTATCTTAACACTAAAGATGTAGAAAATTCCAATCCGCTTGTTTATACCATAGAAGACAATATTATTCTTTCGGAACTAACTCTTGATCATTATGAATTTGACGGTTGGTACCAAAATGATAAAAAGATTACAGAAATTAGTGAAGGTACTTTTGGGGATCTTACCCTTACTGCTAAATGGAGTCCTCGTTTATATAATATCTCTTATTTAAACACCATGGGAGCAGATAATCTTAATCCTAATCTATATACTGTTGAAGATGAAACCATTATTTTATCGGACATTGATGTATTAGGATATAAATTTGATGGTTGGTATCTTGGCGATGAAAAAATCGTCGAAATTGCAAGTGGAACTACTTTAGGAGATCTTGCTCTTGCGGCAAGATGGAATACAATCGAATATAATATTACTTATTTTTCAAATGGTGGAGAATATCAGGACGAACAAAATCCAACTAGTTATAATGTTGAAAGTGAAATTGAGTTCGTTTCTCCAATCAAGAATAATTATGTTTTTGACGGTTGGTATACCGAAGAAAACGGTGATGAAAGAATAACAGGTATTAATAGTGGTACTACTGGCGATAAAGAATTTTATGCTCGTTGGATTTATATTTCAACAATAACCTTTGAAAGTAATGAAGATACAGAAGTTGATAGTATTACCAACCCTGCTGGAACTGCTATTTCTGCCCCAGTTGCACCAGTAAGAGATCATTATATCTTTAATGGTTGGTTCAAAGACATAGAATTAACGCAAAATTTCGTTTTTAACTATATGCCTGAAACAGACATAACCTTACATGCAAAATGGTCTCCAAAATTATACAATATTTCTTATGTTTTAAATGACGGTCTAAATGATAAAATTAATCCGTCGAACTATACGATTGAATCTAATTTCAGTATTTTACCAGCCACTAAAAATGGTTTTACCTTTGTTGGTTGGTTTAGTGATCCAGATTTCACTTCGCCAGTTATACAATCAATTAATCCAGGTACATCTGGTGATTTGGTTCTTTATGCGAAGTTTTCAATCAATCAATATAAATTGACTTTCGATACCAAAGGCGGTTCAACCATCGATACTCTCACTCTTGATTTTGGTTTAGAATTGACTGCACCAGAACCACCAACAAAAACAGGTTATACTTTTGCTGGTTGGTACAGTGATGAGAACTATTCAGAAGAATTCATCTTTGATCTTTTTGGAGCAAGAGATATTACAATCTATGCTAAGTGGAATATTGTCACTTATAAGATAATTTATCATTTAGATGGGGGAACATCACAAGCTAACCCCAATACATATACTATTGAAAGCGATAAGATTATTTTTAATAATGCCGAGAAAAAAGGCTATATCTTTAGAGGCTGGTTTACAACTAGTGATTTTTTTTCAGAACCAGTAATAGAAATCTCCACAGGCAGTAATGGTGATCTTAATCTATACGCAAAATGGGATTTGGAATATTATACAATTACCTATGTTTTACCTGGTGGTGCTAGCCACGAGAATGTTGGTTCATATTCTATTCAAACAGGGCGAACATATTTGAAGGTTGCTACAATGCTAGGGTATTATTTCTCTGGGTGGTACAGTGATTCAAACTATACAAGCAGTGTTTCTTATTATGGTAATGGTGAAATAGGCGACAAAGTATTCTATGCTAGATTTAGGCCTAATAATTATTACATTTATCTAAATGGAACTAAGGGAAATGCCTACACAGTATCCTTTAACCTAAACGGCGGTTCAGGAAATATTGAAAATCAATACATATCTGGAAATATTATTCAATATCCTGAAATCCCAACTAGGATCAATTATTTATTTGCTGGTTGGTATACAACTGCTGATTGCACAGGTGCTCCTTATGATTTTGATGCTAAGATTACAGATCATATCGATTTATATGCAAAATGGGTAAGTTCTGTAGATTATCTTAGATTAACAGTAGGAAAATCAGTGAACATTGCACTTCAAGGAACCACAGTTAAGAAAACAATGTTTGCACCTTTGGTAAGTGGAAATGTCACAATAACCACAATAGGCAATATTGATACCTTTGCGGAACTATATGATTCTAATAATAATTTACTTGCTAGAAGTGACGATAATGGCGATAATATGAACTTTTCCATAACATATAATGTCACTGCCGGTCAAGTATATTATCTTTATGTTCGTGGTTTGACTTCTTCTACAAATGGCACTGTCCAACTATCTATTTTAGGACAAAGCGTTCCGACGCCAAAAGGTTCACGCCTACCACAAGGTTATTACACAGTAAGTTATGATAATGAATACACAATTCCAATGCCGAGTTATCGCGAAGGTTTTGAATTCATAGGCTGGTATGATGCCAATGGAAATCAATATACTGACAATACCGGTAAGAGCTTTGTGCCTTATACTCATCTTAGTGATATTGTTTTATACTCTAAATGGAATGTCTTAAGCTATAATATTAGTTTTGTAACAAATGGTGGAACTAGTATCGATAGTAGTACTCTAAATTATGGAGAAAGATTAGACATTAATCAATTTACTACCGTAAGAAATGGATATAGTTTTGCTGGTTGGTACTTAAATTCATTTGATACACAACCTTATAATGCTAAAAATATGCCAGCTGAAGATATTACTCTTTATGCAAAATGGGTTACTTATTCCTTGCAAACTATCAAATATGATACAGATAAAAAATATGTTAGCTCCATCAAGGGGCCAAATGCTGAGTTATTTGATCCTTTATGCATTGATACAGATGGTAATTTTGCGACACTTACCACATCTTATAGTGGTGAACTAATACCAGGATCAGAAATTACTCTAAGACTAATTGCTACAAGCCAAGACGGCTCTAAAGTTAAACAAATAACAATTAACGATGTAAAAGTATATGGTGCACCAACCTTATCTTTTAATAGCAGTATCCAAGAAATTGGTTATCGAGAAACTTATGAAGCAAGTATATTTAATGCCTCTGGATTAGATACATTTGGTCAGCCAACACTTATTAGAGTATATACTGAAGGCGACAATCAAGCTGGTAATACAGTTAAGATAATAATTGAAGCCATTGATAAAACAGGCAATATTACCTCTAATTATATTGAGAATGTTAAAGTTTACGGAAATCCAGAAATAACTTATTCTGATGAAGATAATAAAATTAATGCTGATGCAACGATTTCTGTCGAAACGTTTAATGGGGTGGCAAAAGATAGTTTTGGTAATCCTAACCCATTAAAAGTTTCTGTTGGTTTTGTCGATGGTTATGTCCACGATAGTAGAAGAGAAGAAAATAATTATGAAGTCTTCCTAGCATTAGATACTGAAACATATTCACTTTTCTACAAAAACCAAAACTCTTCGATAACGATGATTTATATTTCTTGTCAAACAACTAATACACTTTTGAAACAGGTTTATGCATATCCAGGTTCTTCTTACATAAAAAATACATTCGACGTCATTGCTGGTTATTCGTATAGTATTTACTATGTTAGTAATGAAACTGATGTTAGATTCTCTATGTACTTAGAAAGTCAATCAAAGACTTTAAACTTAAGTAATCTTGTGGGAAATACTGTGGATGTCGTTTTAACAGCTGAAGATAGGTTTAATAATTTATCCAAAGTGATTATTCCAGTTGGCGTCTATGGTGAACCAATAATATTTGATGCAAATGTAACTGATTTTAAAGTTTCAGAAGTGGATATTATCAATGTCGATAATCTCGAGATTAGAGCCACTGATAGTTTGGGCTTAGATTTAGATATTGTATTAGAACTGATATCAGGTTCTGGAATTGCTGGTTCTACAATGGAATTCCTAGCAACTGCAGTTGACTGTCTAGGAAATACCTCAACAAAGCAGGTAGTTGTTAAAATCTATGATACTCCAACAATCGAAGTTGAAAGAACAGCTGTGAAACATAATGAAGTTATTAATGCTAGTTCTTTCAAAGCTAAAGCTTATGACAGTTTTGGTAATCCTATAGCAGTTACCTTTGAATATCTTGAAGGCCAACAAATAGCTGGAACCTATTTAAAATATAAATTTACAGCTACAGATAAGGCCTCCAACACTGTTGAGAAAATAGTAAACTTTGCTGTGCTTGATCAAGCAGATATCATACTTAACTACTTTGAAATGGCTAGTGACTTTATCAAGTTAAATAGCAATGGTGAAGAGTTTTCTGCCTACGCAACCGATTCATTCGGAGAATTATGTCAAATATCCTTCGAATCTGAAACAGGCGCAGAACTCGTAGGTGGTATGATTGCTAATATTTATATTCTAGCTACAGATCGCGCTGGTAATACCGTAAGGAGTAATTTGATACGAAATATAAAAATATACGATATTCCAGAAGCTGTACTTTTACTTGAGACTTATGCAATCTTAGTTAATCAGGATATATCATTTATTTTCAATGTCTATGATAGTTTTGGTGAAGAATTGTATGCTCATATCACAACAAATGACTCCATTACTATAGGTAATTACATAACAATTACTGTTAGAGCAACCGACAATGCTGGAAATGAATTAATTCAGGACTATCAATTCGCTGTTTATTCATTAGAAAAAACTTATGTAGAACTATATGTTGATGATATTAAGTGGGATTTCTTCTTTGTAGAAGATTCAAACAATTATAGTTTACCTCAATACCATAAAGACGGGGAAAAATTTGTGGGTTGGAAAGATGCTGAAAACAAATATTATTCTTATGAAGATGGAATAGGTTTGATCGGCTTAAGTGGCGCTCATAAACTTCATGCTGTTTTCTGCGATATTGACTTCACACCCATATTCACTGCTGCTCAACTTAGATCAATATCTCTATCCGGAAAATATATATTATTTAGGGATATTAACTTATTTAATACAGAGTTTACTCCAATAGGCACTTCAGCAGCACCTTTCACAGGAATTTTTGATGGTAATGGATTTGCAATTTCTAATTATTCAATTACCACAGTAGCTCCATATGATGGAAGAAATTCATCTAGATACGTTGGTTTATTTGGCGTTAATAAAGGCGCTATAAAAAATCTAGGTGTTAAAAATGCAAATATCAACATTGTTTCTGCTTCTCTAATTGTATATGTTGGGGCTCTAGCTGGATCCAATCATGGAATAATTGATAATTGCTACTCTACTGGTCTAGTTAAACTCGGAATCAACGGAACCTCAATTTTAGGTGGTTTAGTTGGAAGGGCTGAGAATACGTCAATAATTACAAATAGTTACTCATCTGCTAATGTAGTATATGGTTCAGGCGGCGATTGGTCTATCGGTGGTTTTGTTGGTTCAAATTATGGAACCATTGAAAATTGTTATTCTACTGGGAATGTTACAGGAGAAGGTGGTTCTTCGTCAAGTAGCATAACAAATTCTACAGGTGGATTTGTAGGTGTTAATAATTCTAATGGAATTATTAGGTCTTCTTATTCTAGAAGTACAGTTAAGTCTATGACTACTAAAGCTTATTCTAATGGATCAATTAATACAGGAGGATTTGGTGGAAGTAATTTAGGTGTCATAGAGAATTGTTATTCCAATAGTTCTATTGAAACTACAGCAAATTATGTTGTTTATGTTGCGTTTACAGTTTCAGTTGGAGGTTTTGTAGGGTCCAATAGAAATAGAGTATCTAAATCTTACGCAGTAAGCAACAATATAACAGTATCTTTTTATGGATCATATACCCCAAATAATAAGATTGAAGTTGGAGGATTGGTTGGACGAAACACCAGTATTGTAAATGATTGCTATAATTCTTATACTAGCATTAATGTATATGCGAATAATAATGTAACTTGTGATGTTGGATATGTCGTTGGTAATAATAGTGCCACCTTCAGCAATAACTATTATAAACAAATTTATATATCTCGCCCTGCAGTATCATCACAAGATTCGCATCTCCCAACCAATTATCTTGGAACCTTAAATAATGGCAATACTTATGATGAAAATCTATTTAAAAACACTTTAAATTGGAGTGATCAAATTTGGACTTTTGATGTAAACACTGACCCAATTTTAAAATGGCAAAAGTAAGGATTTGATGAATTTCCACTTTGTTTAAGGATAATTAATTATGATAAGAACGTATAAGGCTTAATCCAATACGTTCTTTTTTTTGGCCCTATAAAATAGAGTATGCTGATGGTTGAAAAAGCAATTGTAAATAGAGACAAAACCATAACCTTTAAGTTCACAAGTGGGACTGAAGTAACGTTATAAAATTAGGACCGTAATTCAAGGTTCTTTTTTTAATATGAGAAATTTAGAAATAAAAAAAGGAAAAAACAAATTCTCACCGTAATATATATATGAGCAGATGCATATGC
>CAYJBI010000057.1:0-9233 GCA_964368345.1 uncultured Mariniplasma sp.
AAATGATTGCAAATCATGTTTTAAACTATTGAGATTAGGTAAATGTGTCACTTTATTATAAAGAGCCATGTTGCGATATTCATCAAAGCGTCCTTCAATGTTGGTAACATCATCACCAACTAATAGATAACCCCCCGATGTTTTTATCGGTACAAAACGAATATAAACCAAACGCTGAAGCCCCAATTCGAAAATGGCAGTAAATGCACGTTGACGATGAATGATATCTTCAACAGCTTCAAGGTCAAATTCTTTTTTAATCTCAAAATCTTTAACTTCATCGTAGATATCATAATCACCAAGTAGCTTTTTAAAACTTTGGTTATACGATTTAATGAGACCATGGCGATTAATCTTAACAAGATAAGGTTTCGCGTAATAATGTGTCATACGCGCATTTTCAATATCATGCATTTTTGATTCAAGTATTTTATATAACAAGACTAAAGTAGCAGAAAATAAAATAAATACAACAAAGAATAAAGCCCATAAAATATTCGTTAAATATGACATTGAACCAATAACTTCTTGTTCTTTATAAGATTGAATAAGATAGATTTGTTTCGAAGAATGATCTTCATCTAAAGGATTAAATGTCGTAAATGATTTTTCTTGTAGAAATGGAATTTGAAATGCTTTTGATGTTTTCAAACTAATGACTTCATTCATTTCATCAATGATATCTTTGTCAATAGAATCTCTTCTAAAGTAATCATAAAGGTATCTAAATTGAACATCATCAAATGAACGATAGAGTATTTTATTATCACCTGTAATCAGTGTATAATTCGTAAAACCTGTTGTTTCACTCATGATTTTTTCAAGATAAGGTTCTGCTTCAAAATATGCGATAATATCATCAATTAAGAAAAAGATGTAAATCTTATCTAATCCTTGGTTAAATGTTTCAAAAAAATTCATAATTGAAACTCTTTGATTGATATCGAAGAAACTCAAACTTTCATCATATGTATAAACTTGATTATCAATGGTTACATTTCTTTCATTTAATCTTCCAAAACCTTGATATGTATCATCTAAAACTATTATTTCATCTTTATTTGTATGTAAATAACTTAGAACATCAGGTTCACTTAACGTTTTTTCTTCGATGATGTCACTCATCTTATCATAGTCAAACATTAATTGTGCATTGACTCTTTTTGCTGTAACTTCACTACTTTCTACAAGGTTTTCTTTCGCTTTTTCAATAATGAAGTTTGATGATATCGTGGTATACGCAAAAACAACAACTACAACGAGTAGTGCATATGATAAAACAAATGCAATTGCTAACTTCCATACAAAGCTTCTCATCTGTTTACCCTTTCAAGAAACCATCATTTGTAAGCATAGTTAAAAAGAGGTTATTACGTCATACCTTGAAATTATTATACATGATAATCATCTTTTTCGTCATCTTTTTTGAAGACTACCCTATTTTTTATCATCAATTACGAGTGAATAATGTCTAAAAATACATGGTATAATAAAAGTATTAATCAGGAGGTTACCATGTCCATACCAGATACATTTGATTTTAACTACCATAAGCATGATGATTCATCCTCATCAACATCACTTTTAGGATACTGGCAATATGATGTCTTAACAAAGCAGTGGAAAGCTTCAGATGAATTGATTAAATCACTTGGTTTGAAAAATAGTATTGAACCATTTTTTGAAAAAATCGTCCATCCTGATGATTACCAACAAGTTAAATCCTTATTCACATATGCGATTCAAAATAAAACACCTTATCAATCCATTCATCGAATTATTAAAGACTCAATAACTCAATGGATTCAAGTTCGTTCACGTGTTGATATGGTTGATGATAAACTCATCGCTTTCTATGGAACTGTTGAAGATGTCACACACAAAGTATTTAAAGATTCAAAGATTGAATTAGAACATAAAAATCTCAAAGAGACCATTTTAAAATTACAAAAAGAAGTAGAAAACAATCAAAAATCTTACGATCATTCAAGTAGCAGCAAATCCCACTTCTTATCTGCCATGTCCCATGAAATCCGTACACCCATGAATGCTATGATTGGTTTTGCTAATCTCTTAAATGATACTGAAATGAATGAAGAACAGCATGAATATCTTAGACGTATTTTAGATTCATCTGAACATCTTCTTTCCATTATAAATGATATTTTAGATTTGTCTAAGATGGATGCAGGTAAAATGACGATTGAAAAAAGAAGTTTTCATCTAGGAGAAATGATTAAAGACGTAAGAGAAATGCTTTATAAACAAGCTGAAAGAAAACACCTCTACCTCGATATAGAAACTATGAATTGTCCAGATTATGTCATAGGAGATATAACTCGTATAAAACAAATACTCATCAATTTAATAAATAATGCGATTAAATTCACAGATATGGGTGGGATTAGTTTAGTTGTTTCATCCGAGTTAGATGAGAAAAATCGTTTGCTTACATCCTTTAAAATTAAAGACTCTGGCATTGGCATGACAACTGAACAACAAAAAAGACTTTTCTCTGATTACGAACAAGCTTCAGAATCTACTTCAAGAATTTATGGTGGAACTGGACTTGGTCTATCGATAAGTAAAAAACTTGCATCACTAATGGATGGTTCAATTACTGTTGAAAGTAAATTGAATGAAGGAAGTACATTTACCCTTGTTTTACCCTTATTAATCGATGACTCACGTGATAGTGATCCTCATGAAGAATCGTTTCAATCATTCAAAAAAAATGCACATATCTTAGTTGCTGAAGACCATCTTTTATCACAAAAACTTATAGAACGTCTTCTTCAAAACTTAGGAGTTACAGTAAAGATTGTTGATAACGGAGAAAAAGCAATACAAGCAATGAAAGATCATCATTATGACCTTGTATTCCTTGATATGCAAATGCCTATTTTAGATGGATTAAAAGCATCTTCACTTATTCGTAAGTTTAATACAAAAACACCACTGATTGCGCTGACTGCTAATCAGTATGTTGAAGAAAGAAAAGCTTGTCTTCTTTCTGGTATGAATGATGTTATCGTAAAACCCATTGATACTAAAACACTCCAACAAACTTTAATCAAATGGATTCCAGAAGAATAAAAAAGCACAATTTTGTGCTTTTTTTATATCACTTGATGAAGCTTTAATATATTTTGATAAAGAAGAACTCCTTTTTCAAGTACGCATTCATCAAAATTAAAATAACAACTGTGCAATGGATGAACATATCCTAAGATTTCATTTTTTGTTCCTAGCATCACAAAAATGCCTGGAACTTTTTGTTGATAAAATGCAAAATCTTCAGATACTGTCATAGGTTCAATCACCTTATATGATGAGGGGTTTAAACTATCTTTTAGATTATTAAATAAACCTATATCATTGATAACGGGTGGATAATAATCTTTAATGTGATTAATAATCTTAACTTGATATTGTGTTTCAATTCCCTGATCGATTTGTCTCATCCATGTTTTAACATCGTGATAAAGATCTTGATTAAATGCTCTTAACGTCCCACTTAACCGAACTTCCTGAGCAATAATATTTCTTGCTTCTCCTCCATGGATAGTTCCTATACTTAAAACGACTTTTTCTAAGGGGTTAACTCTTCTACTGACAATTGATTGATAAGATGAAACCAAATGTGCAGCAGCAACGATGGCATCTATACCTTGATGTGGTTGTCCTCCATGCGCTGATTTACCTGTAATCGAGATATCAAACTCTGCATTTTGAGCCATCATCGGACCAGGGGTAAGTCCATAAAGTCCTTCTTCCAAACCTGGATAAAGGTGTATCCCATAACATGCGGTTATATGAAACATCTCAAACAAACCTTCTTCTATCATTACACTAGCTCCACCAGGTCCTTCTTCAGCTGGTTGAAAAATCATAACGATTGTCTTTTTTAGATTTGATAGTGTTGAACAGTAAGATGCAAACGATAACATCATTGCCATGTGACCATCATGTCCACATGCATGCATATTCCCTTTATGCGTTGATTGAAAAGATACATCTAATTTTTCGTGAACTGGTAGTCCATCCATATCTGTTCGAAATAAAATAGCTTCACTCGATAAACCTTTCTTACTAATAACAAGACCTGTTTTTGCCATGACAATAGGTTCATAACCCATCCTTATCAATTCTTTTTTGAGGTACTCATGTGTTTTAAAAAGATCAAATGCTAACTCTGGAATTTGATGAAGATCTCTTCGATAAGTTTTAAGTATATCATTCATTATCATTCACCCTTTTCAAATGCAATTAATTTTCGTTTTAAGTCAACAAAATCTTTTCCAGAATAACCCGTCATTGAGCCATTCTTACCAATGACCCTATGGCATGGAACAATGATACCAACAGGGTTTTTCTTACACGCTTGTCCCACTGCACGATATGCTTTAGGACGTCCTATTTCATTGGCAATATCTTGATAACTCTTTGTTTTTCCATAAGGTATTTCAAGTAAACGATTCCATACTTCTTTCTCAAAAATGGTTCCTTTTTGAAAATTTATTCTTACATTAAAACTTACTTTTTTATGTTTAAAGTATTGATCTAATTCATCTTTAATAAATTGCACGATTGGATGATCAGATTCAATAATCGAATGATCAGAAAAACGCATGGAAACCACGCGATCTGATTCAACTTCAAAAATGATTTTCCCAAAGGGGGATTCATATGTTCCGTACATTTTATTCTCCTTTAGATTTAGTTTTCAATATGCTTAGATTCGTACATCTGGTGGTCAATAAATCGAAGAAATTCATCCATACTTTTGAACTCTGATGAATAAAGTCCATATCCAAAACTACAAGATAACTTATATTTTTTATCTGCATTTTCATTAAAAATCGATAATGAAAGCTGGATATCAGAAATAAGTTCTGTAAGCCTATTTAATGTATTCCCACCAACGACAATAATGAATTCATCTCCCCCAAGTCTAGCAACTACTTCATCTTGTCGAACTAATCCTTTAATTCTAGATATAATTTCTGTAATTGCAAAATCTCCTTCTGCATGACCAAACGCATCATTAATCGTTTTTAAGTGATCAATATCAAAATAGATACAACCAAATGGGTCAATTATTTTTTGTTTAAGTCTTTTATCCATATAATAATCAAATGATCTTCTTGTCCACACACCTGTCATAATATCAAGATGCACCAGACGTTCTTGAAGATATAAATATACAATGACAAGACTAAATGCTGCTGTACTCCAAGCCAAAATAATCCCATAAAATAAACCCTGAAGAATAGCGCCAACGATCGGTAAGAAACTAAATAAGATAAGTAAGATCATTTCATTAATCACCAGTTTTGAACGATATCTTATAATATGGATAATCGATGCTATGAAGTATCCATGTGTTAAAATAATCGCAAGTAAAAAATAACTACCTCTTTCATATAAACCTTCACTTGTGATTTTAAAATAGATTCCCAAAAAAGGACTCAAAATACTAAGGATACCACTTACAATCGCTGGTAAAAATATCATAAATTGATGCTTATTCGACAGTTTTTTTCTTGGTGCAACAAATCGTCTAACAAGTATATACCATAATCCTGTCAAAAGAGGAGCAATTACATACAATATAACATGCAAGATATTTGATATAATTTGAAACTCAATGTCTTTTTTTCCATTAATCAAACAAGTGATAGATTCAACTCCTAATTGTATGAATACAAGAACAATCGTAAACATGTATGACTTATTAAGAACATCTTTTTGATCAAGTCTCTTCTGTGCAATTAAAAAGACCATGACAAGCATAAACATTGCTATTAGATTGATATCAATACGTAAAAATAAATCCATAAGAATAACCCCCAAATCATAATATGATTATACCCTATTTTTACACATTTATAAATCTAATCTTTATATACATAAAAGGAGCATTAAGCTCCTTCTCATTCTTGATTATTTTCATAGATTAAACGTTGTTCTAATTTATCTAGTTCATCTCTAAGCTTATTAGGTAATTTATCTCCAATTGTTTCATAGTAACTACGAATGGATTTCACTTCTTCAATCCACGCATCATGATCAATTTCAAGTAATTTTTCTAATGCAGCATGTTTCATCGGTAATCCACGAATATCGATTGAATCCTCGGTAGGTATATTTCCAATAGGTGTAAGTTTTGCAGGTGCAACCCCATCACAACGTTCAAAAATCCACTTAAGTACACGTGAGTTATGTCCAAAACCTGGCCATAAGAAATCACCTTGTTCATCTTTTCTAAACCAATTAACATAAAATATTTTGGGTAATAACGCTTCATTTGATTTTTTACCCATATCAAGCCAATGCTTTAAATAATCTCCTACATGGTATCCGATAAATGGTAACATTGCAAATGGATCTCTTCTTACATGTCCAATATCATTCGATATGGTTGCTGCAGTTACTTCAGAGCCCATCATTGAACCCATAAAGACGCCATGACTCCATGAAAGAGCTTCATGAACAAGTGGAATTGTTGAAGGTCTTCTTCCTCCCACAAGGATTGCTGATACTAATACGCCTTCTGGATCATCCCATTCATTTGCCAAAACAGGACACTGAGACGTTGAGACAGTAAACCTACAATTAGGATGTGCTGCAGGAGTTTTTTTATCTTTTGTCCAATCTTCACGCTTCCAATCTATTAAATGATTGGGGATTGGTCCATCAATTCCTTCCCACCAAACATCTAAGTCATCTGTTAATGCAACATTCGTGAAAATCGTATTTTTTCTAATTGACATCATTGCATTTGGATTTGAATCATAACTTGTTCCCTTAGCTACACCAAAGAAACCTGCTTCTGGGTTAATCGCATATAATCTTCCATCATCCTTCATCCATAACCAGGCAATATCATCACCTACTGTTTCTACTTTCCATCCGGGAAGCGTTGGAACAAGCATGGATAAATTGGTTTTACCGCAAGCACTTGGAAATGCTGCTAAAATAAATTTAGATTTACCTTCTGGGTTTGTTAGTTTTAGAATGAGCATATGTTCAGCCATCCACATCTCATCACGCGCTAAAACAGTTGCAATACGAAGTGCAAGACATTTTTTACCTAGTAAAGCATTCCCTCCATATCCTGAACCATAAGACCATATCAAACGTTCTTCAGGAAAATGTGCGATATATTTTTGTTCAATAGGTGCTGATGGCCATAAAGCATCTTCCTCACCCTCTTTTAAAGGATATCCTACGCTATGTAAGCATGGAACAAATTCACCAATTTTTTCTAATTCTTTTAAAACCTCACGACCAGTACGTGTCATGATTTTCATATTACAAGCGACATATGCACTATCTGTTAATTCAACACCAATTTTAGATAAGGGTGATCCAAAAGGTCCCATCATAAAAGGAATAACATACATTTTTCTTCCCTTCATAGATTTTTTATAAAGTTTGGTCATCGTTTCTTTTAATTCATCAGGATCAATCCAATTATTTGTTGGACCAGCATCACTACTATTCCTAGATGCAATAAACGTACGATTTTCAACACGTGCTACATCTGATGGATCACTAAAAAACGCATATGAACCTGGACGTTTGTTTGGATTTAGTGGAATAGCTTTTTTCTGAAGAACCATCTCTTCCATCATCTTTTGGTATTCTTCTTCTGAACCATCACAAAAATAAACCTCATCGGGTTCACAAAGAGCTGCCATCTCTTTAACCCAATCATTTAATTTGTCATATCTAATCATGATTTTCTCCCTTTCATTTTTTATGACTTATATGTTTTAAATAGCCTTTGGGTAACTTTTTTTTGATAATCTTGATAACCTGGTAAATGGTTTTGTAAATATCTATCTTCTAGGTTTGTTCTAATGATAAAAAGAAGAATTAAAACGATCGTAGGGATCATTGCGTATAACGATTCAAGAATGATAGGACAAACAGCAAGATATGTCATCATGCCTAAATACCCAGGATGTCTAATCACACGATAGGGACCAGTATCTATGATTTTATGAACTTCATTTTGATCAACATGTTTATAAAAGTACGGATTTTCAATCATTGACCATAAAACAATACCTATGCCTAATAAAAAAATGATTCCTGCAATTAAAAGCATATACCAAGGAATATCTTCTGTCCATCCATATCTTTGATCAATACCAGCAACTACATAGACCCCGTATCCTAATATAAGCAAAAGTATTTGGATTACTTTTTCATATCTTGGTTTACACACATTTTTTCTTGATCGATTTTTAATAACTTCTTTAGGCAAGAAAATAGCATATATGATCATTGAAAAAGCATACAAACCAAATAGCAGCCAAGCACCTAAGTAATTTATTTTTCCATAGGATGCGATTAAAACAGATAAACCTAAAAAAAGCTGAATAATGATACCAGCAAAATAAAAAACAATTTGTCGATCTTGTTTTATTGAATTTTCTTTATCCATAAGATATAACCTCTAATTAATCGCTAATCCATAAAACCAAGAAGCCATATTAACATGATTCCTTCATCTTTTCAATAAGAAGAAATGCTTTTGTATAAATAGACTTCATTCTTTCTTCACTCACATAATCAAGAACTTCATTTAGATTAAACCAACGGATATCTTGATGTTCAAGAGGGTTATGCTTCAATTTTTCAGATTCATCAGCAATCATTAAGTATGTCACATTTAAATGTAGGTGATCAGGGACATATTTTCCGTGCTTCATATGATGATTGACATAGATCACATCAAGTATAAAAATATCTTCATTGTATGGAACAATCGATCTTAGCCCAGTTTCTTCTTTAGCCTCTTTAATGGCTACTTCTAATAAATCAGGATTCCCATCAGCATGTCCACCTACCCATGCCCACGACTGATAGATATGGTGATATGCAAATACAATTTTATCCATAGCTTGATTTAATACAAATGCCGATGATGTAATGTGACAAGCGAGGTTTGTTCTAAATAAAGCATCATCATTTTTATCTAGAAAGTTCAAAATTAATTGTCTATCTATTTCTTCTTGTTCATTTTTAGGTTTATAAAATGTGAATAACTCTTTAATGTTCATATGTAATCTTCTTCTTTAATTTTTTTCTACTACCTTTATCATATCAAAATTTAGCTTTTAAGGATAGTTTTCATGAAAATCTAGAAAACTTTGACTATTTTTCTGTAAATAATCATCCTTTCATTGTATGTAAACTTGACGGCACAAATATTGCTG
>CAYJBI010000058.1:0-8942 GCA_964368345.1 uncultured Mariniplasma sp.
TGCTAAAACAGAGGAAGAAGAATTTAGAGATATCTATAATATGGATGTTGTTGAAGTTCCAACAAACGCTCCTGTTATTCGAAAAGATGAACCTGATTATATCTATGCAAATGCTGAAGATAAGTTTAAAGCCATCTGTGATGAGATTGAAATGAGACATAATTTAGGTCAGCCACTTTTGATTGGTACTATCGCAGTTGAGACCTCTGAACTCTTATCTCGTATGCTTAAGCTTAGAAGAATTAATCATGAAGTATTGAATGCGAAAAACCATGAACGTGAAGCTGAAATCGTTTTGAAAGCAGGTCTTAAAGGATCTGTAACGATTGCTACCAATATGGCTGGTCGTGGTACTGATATTAAACTTGGTGAAGGTGTTGTTGCTCTTGGCGGATTAGCTGTCATTGGTAGTGAACGTCATGAGTCAAGACGTATTGATAACCAGTTAAGAGGACGAAGCGGACGTCAAGGAGACCCTGGATATTCAAGATTTTATATTTCTGCAGATGATGAACTAATGCAGCGTTTCGGTGGTGAATCGTTTAAGCGTCGTGTTGAAATGCTGGAAAGATTAAATACAACAGGCGAACCACTCGCCTCAAAAATATTTAGTCGTTTTGTTGCATCTGCACAAAAACGTATTGAAGGAAATAACTATGACACACGTAAGAGTGTCCTTAAATATGATGATGTTTTACGTAAACAACGTGAAATCATTTACAAAGAACGTCGTGATGTCTTAACGCTTGAATCCATCGAATCACAAGTTAGAGACACAGTTAAAAATAGTATAGCTAAGACACTTAAACAGTTTATTCATCCACTAGGAAAGAATCAATTTGATATTGATGATGATAATATTATTGCAACGTTTAATGGAAACATTTTTTTACCCAATACTTTAGTTAAAGAAGAAGTTGAAAAGATGGATGAAGTCGAACTTGAAAAACATATTTTAGAACTTGCAGAAAAAGAACTCGATCGTAAAAAAGAAATGGTTCCACCAGAAATATTTAACGAATTCTTAAAAGTTGTTATGCTTCGAGTGATTGACACGTATTGGATGAGACATATCGATGCAATGAGTGAGTTAAGACAAGCTGTTGGTTTGCAGGCTTATGGTCAACAAAATCCACTGGTTATTTATCAAGCTCAAGGTTTAGAAATGTTTAATGAAATGGTTAACAACATATCAAGAGATGTAACACGTTATGCGATACGTGCACAAATCCAGTATAATGTCGAACGTGAAGCAGTTGTTAAAAATACACAAACCAATGAAGGACGTACTGAAGCACGTCCGAAGAAACCAAAAGTTAAGAAAAACCGGGTACAACGTAGTTTACCTTGGCGATAAGGAGGTGTTTTTGTGGAAACCTATGAAGTTAATAAGTTAATTGGACAATTTAAAGAGGATATTAGTGATTTGAAAAAAGCGATAGGGCCACAAAAACTTGAAGAAACCTATCAAAAACTAAGTGAAACCATGCAAGACCCTCAATTTTGGTCTAACACAAAAGAAGCCCAAAAAATTACGAAACAAGCGACTGAAATAAGAGAAAAACTTGATAAATTAGCGTTTATTATCAAACAATATGATCAACTTGTTGAATGGTACCAAATAAGTGAAGAGGGTAGTGAAGAGTGGATAATTCTAGAAAATGATCTTAATGAACTCGAGAAAGATTTAAAAGAATTCGAACTTGAAACCATCTTAAATGGTCCTTATGATCATTCAAATGCAATTCTAGAAATTCATCCAGGTGCAGGTGGAACAGAATCGCAGGATTGGGCAGATATGCTTTATCGTATGTATCTTAGATATGCTCAAAAGAAACGTTATAAAGTAGAAATACTTGATTATCAATCAGGTGAAGAAGCGGGTATCAAATCTGTCACACTTCTTGTTCGTGGCCCTTATGCTTATGGGTATTTAAAGGCTGAAAGAGGAGTTCATAGACTTGTACGTATCTCGCCGTTTGATTCAAATGCTAGAAGACATACATCGTTTGCTTCACTTGATGTTCTACCTGAAATTGAAGATGATGGAGATATCGAAATCAAGGATGAAGATATCAAAATTGATGTCTATCGTTCAGGTGGAGCTGGTGGTCAAAGCGTTAATACCACAGATTCAGCTGTTAGAATAACGCATTTATCATCAGGTATTGTTGTAACTTGTCAAAATGAGCGTTCCCAATTAAAAAATAAAGAACAAGCGATGAGTGTACTTAAAGCTAAATTATTACAAGAACAAATACGAAAGCAAGAAGAAACACTTAAAAATATTAAGGGTGAACAAAAAGATATCGCTTGGGGTTCACAAATTAGATCTTATGTATTCCATCCCTATCAGATGGTTAAGGACCATCGAACAAATCACGAGGTTGGCCAAGTCGATTTAGTCATGGATGGAGAAATTGATGGATTTATTAATGCTTATCTTAAAGCAGGTGACCTAGATGAATAAAGCAAAATTGCGTGAAATACTTGAAATTACAGCAGGCGTGTTGATTATGTCTGCTGGTTTCTATTTTTTCTTACTTCCATTAAGCCTCGTGATTGGTGGCGTGATGGGTGTTGCTGTTTTAATACAAGATGTCATGTCGGTATCACTTTTTATGTATATCGCTAATTTCATATTACTTATACTTGGACTCATCGTTTTAGGTAAAGTTTTCTTCGTTAAAACCGCATATGCAACATTGTTATCACCAACAATCATTTGGATTCTAGAAAAAACTGTTCCATCTGATTATTTTATGAAGTACATGACTGAAAGTCCTTTACTTGTTGGAGCAGCATTTGGTGGTATTTTCTTAGGCATTGGATTAGGTATTGTCATTAGAAATAATGCAACAACTGGCGGTATTGACGTTGTACAGAACATTATGCATAAATATATGCATATTCCTTTTTCAACCGCGATGTATATTACTGATGGATTAATTATATTAATAGCTATGATTGTTGATTTCCAGCTAGGTTTATATGCTGTTGGTTCGATGATGATAAGCGGTATTTTAATAGATCGCTTATCCATTGAAGGTAAAGCAGGATATACGGTATTTATTGTGACAGATCATACCGAATTGATGCAAGAGAAGATTTATGAAAAACTTGAAAGAGGCATTACCCGAATGAAAGTTGTTGGTGGTTACTCTAAAAAGGAAAAAGATATGATTGTGTGTACAGTTGATCGCAATCAACTTTACATCTTTAAAAATATAATTAAGAATACTGATCCAAAAGCTTTTACCTTTGTAACTAAGACTAAGGAAGCTTTGGGTGAAGGATTTAGTAGGGAGAGTGCGATATGGTAGGTAAAAAATTAGGAATTATTTTTTTAGCCAGTGTCATCCTAACTTTTTTTGCTGGTTTTTTTGCACAACGCATTTTACCATCATCACCTCAATCAAATTCAGGTGATATGTTTAATTACATTGTTAATTCATTTAAGAACTATTATTATTACGATATTGACAATGATGAAGTTCACCAAGCATTTATAGCTACAATGGAAGCAGCAGTTAATAAGATTGCTGAAGAGAATAATGATCCATATACACGACTTGTAGCAACCCCCATTGCTTCAGCTCCTTCAGATGATGAAAAATTTATTGGTCTTGGAGTTAGCTTTTTATTTGAAGCGTTGAATCTACGTGTAAACTATGTCTATCCAACAGGGGGTGCACATTTAAGACTTTACCCTAATGATTTAGTCGTTGGAATTGTTAATCATGATGAAACGCTTTATTTTAAAGATATGGTAACAGAAGAAAAAGTACTTAGTTATTTAACCGGAACTCTCGATGAGACTAAGCAGTTGATTATTAAAAATCCTGATGGTGTCGAAACGATGGTATCTATTATATATCAAGAGGTTTTAACTCCAACTGTGTATACGAAAAATATAGAGGAAGAAGACATTGCTTATGTAAAAATTGAACGATTCTCAGGTTACTCTGAAAGTTCTGTTGGAACGGCTAGTGTTTTTCAAAATCTATTGTATAATCTAGAAAACACCACGTTGAATGGTGAAGGAAAAACACTAATTATCGATTTAAGAGATAATCCGGGGGGTGCATTAACTGCACTACATAACCAAGGAGTTTCTTCATTAATACCCGGGATAGCACAACAACTCTTACCACGCAACATCGTAGCACCATTATTCACGATGATACCTAGAAGTGGAACTGTTCAAGTCTTTGAAGGCGCATTATCGCAACTTAAACCATACGATATTAAAGTGCTAGTCAATGAGCATTCAGCATCAGCAGCTGAGGTTTTGGCAGCAGCTCTTCAATCACGTGGTGGATATGAACTTTATGGTAGACCTACCTATGGTAAAGGTGTTTATCAAAATCAACTGCGTTTAAGTGATATCAATGGTATTCGTTATTCCTTAATTTATACTGAAGGTCAATGGTATTATGGGGATTCACTCAATGTTAGTACAACACCACTTGATGTGAATTTAATTAATAATACAGGCATTAAAAGTCTTGATATGCCAGTATATGAAGGCTTAATGAGTTATGATCATGTTTATCAAAGTTTAGTATCATATCAGAAATTTTTAAATCTTTATTATCATCTAACTGGAATTGATAAATTAAGAGAAGATGGTTATTTTGATTCAAGAACACGTGACGTTGTTTTCCAATTTAATACGGAACATGAAATTTCATCACAATCCATTACTATTGATACTGCTCGTATGATTCATAAAATATATATGGAATACATGAATGATTATACAAAAGATGATGAACTTTTAGAACTCATCACAATCATAAAGTCTCATTAATATGAAAACAATCACTTCGATAAAAAAGAATAAAAAATCAGTATCTGTAACTATTGACAATAAAGAGATTAATATTGAACCTGAGTTAATGATTAAATATCGTTTAACTGCAGGAAGTGAGTTAACAGATGAGAGATATTTTGAACTGATTAATGAAAATAATTATTTATCATGTCTGCGTCTGAGTTTAACAAAACTTAAAAAAATGATGACAATTTTTGAGATGAAATCTTTTTTAAGTGAGCAAGATTTTCCATTAGGTATCCAAAAACAAGTTCTTCATTACTTGATAGAGAGAAATTATCTTGATGATATCTTCTATTCAAAGACATATTTAGAACTCAAAAAGTATCAAGAAGGTCCGCACATGATTAGCTTTAAACTCAAACAAAAAGGGGTTTCAGAAGTCATTATTGAGGCTTTATGGCATCATTATAATGAACGTGAGATTTTAATGGAGCTGTTGACAAGTAAACTACGTCAAATGCAGAAGAAAACAAAAAAACAAGCATTTCAAATACTAAAAACACAAATGATGACTAAGGGGTTTCATCAAGAAGTTATTGACGAAGTCCTTGGTAAATTGACTTATTCATACGAAATTGATGAAGAAGTACTGATTGAAAAGAACTTTCAAAAAATCATGAAGACATATGGGAAAAAATACTCTGGTCAAGAATTACAGTATAAAATAAAAGAAAAACTTTATCAAAAAGGCTTTTCATATGACATGATAAAAGCCTATCTTGAGAAAAATAAACTTTAGTCATGGTAAAATCAGGATTGAAGTTTTTATTCATATATGAGGTGAATTATGAAATGCTATATTCATGGGGTTATTCATTCAATGGTAAAACCAGATGAAGTTTTTGAGAAACTATTCACAGAAAACGGAAGAATTGTTGGATTAAATGATGATTACCCTATAACTTTGTGTGATGAGATAATTGATCTTAGGGGTGGACATCTTTATCCTGGATTTGTTGATGCACATCTACATTTGTTAGGATATGGTGAATACTTAGAACAAATACATTTAAACCATCTAAAGACAAAAGAAGAAATTTTCCACATACTCGATCATTGCTTAGATAAAGATATCATCATTGGTTTGGGTTATGAAAATATAGGACTCACCAAACTAGATTTAGACGAACGCTACCCAAATCATATGATCATCTTAAGACATCATGATTTTCATGGTGTTACAGTGAATTCAAAAGTACTTAAAACATGTGATATGGATGATGAACTTGGAATATTAAAGGAACAAAAAGCAGCATCTCTAATGAAAAAACTACCTAGAAAAAGCTATGTTACATTAAAACATATGTTAGAAAAGGCTATAGAAGAACTTTATCGTTATGGAATCACTGGAGGACATAGTGATGATCTATTTTACTTTAATGGTTTTGATGAAACTTATCGTATTTTTCAAGATGTCTTAAAAGATAAGCCATTTCGAACACATCTTTTAATACATCATGAAGTCTTAAATCGTTATTTAGAAATAGTTAAAAAATGGGGTATTCAAACAGATTATTTAGAATTTGGCGCAGTAAAAATGTTTTATGATGGAACTATGTCTTCAAAAACAGCACTTATGAGCTCAAAGTATAAGAAAATGAATACTCATGGCGAAGTAGTATTAGGTAAAGATGTATTTGAAAAAGTTTTAAAAAATGTACGAGAACATAATTTAACTGCAGCGATTCACGTCATTGGAGATCAAGGACTTGAAGAAGTGATTGATCTTCTAAAAGCAAATCCTCCACTATTTGGATTATATGATCGTGTGATCCATGCTCCATGGGCAAAAAATGATTCGCTTCAAAAATTAAGTGAGTTGCCAGTACACTTAGATATACAGCCTCAGTTTCTTTCAAGCGATCTACCAAAAGCTTTTTCCTATTTTTCTAAACAACCAGAGTTAATTTTCCCTTGGGAGAGTTACTTAAATAAGGGTTTAATCATATCTGGTTCATCGGATGCTCCTGTTGAAATACCTAACCCACTCTTAGGGATGAAAGATGCTATCTTTAGACGATCATCATCAGATCAAAAACAATATATGATGAACGAATCACTATCTTATTTTGAAGCAATTAAACTTTATACAACGTACTCGCATGCTCAAAGTAAATTACAGCCAAGAGGATTTATCAAAAAAGGATATCTCGCAGATTTTACAGTGTGTGATCAAGATTTATTGCGTTTAAGTGAATTAGAATTTAATGAACACCACATTACGATGACAATCGTTAATGACATTATTGTATATTCTAGATGAGGCGTATAGTTTGCCTATTGCGATTGATTCAAGTAAAATAAGTATGAATAAATGAGATGGGATTTGATGAAATGAAATTAGAGTTTTGGTTAGATTATATATCACCTTTATGTTATAAACAACATCAAGTGATTGAACAACTATATAAAAAATATCATTTTGAGGATCTTGAACTACTTTACCGTAGTTATGAAATGATACCTTATTTTGAACCTGAAGAAAATGCAAATTTTCATAAAGTATTATCTGATCATCATGTGTTAACAGATGAAGAAGTTGATATCATGTTTGGACAGATGCCAAAATCATTAAAACCCGTGAAAGTGATGGATGCACATCGCTTATCACATCTTGCTAAAAAGCTAGATAAAGCATTTGAATTCAATAAGCAATTATTTAAAACATACTATGTTGAAAAACAAGATATATCAAATCATGAAGTACTAAAAAGAGTTGCAAAAAAAGTAGGTTTAGATTTAAATCTCGTAGAAATTGTTTTAAATTCTAATCAATTTGAAGATGCAGTTAAAATGAATCGTGAAAATGCGATTGTCAAAGGTATATTTGAAATACCCCATATTCGTATTGATGGCAAGACTCGACTTGTCGGTTATCATAATGAAGAGCATCTATTAGACGCATTAAAGCAAGCATCCGTTAAGTATATCAAAACAGATTATTGTGAAGGTGAAAACTGTGAACGCAAGAAGACTCGTTGAGTCTTTTTCTTTTGTGAATGACAATGAAGATTTCGGACTAACAATTTATTGTTTTGTATGAAATGAAAGAGAAAATGAATGATTATCATAGTATTTTCAACTAATCTATGGTATAGTTAGTAAGGTTTAAAAAGAATTGAGGAAAAAGATGAATCTATTATTTAATGAATTACCGATTTTAGAACAAACAAAACAGGCTATTGAAGCTCTTGGACTCGTTGAGACAACGTCAATCCAGCATCATGCTATCCCCAAAATGCTTGAGGGAAAAGATCTTATTGGCCAGGCACAGACAGGAACGGGTAAAACTTTCGCGTTTGCCATTCCTATTTTAGAGAAATTGGACTTAAATGACAACCACATTCAAGCACTTGTCATATGTCCAACCAGAGAGCTAACGCTGCAGGTATATAAGGAATTTATCAAGCTAGTAAAGTTTAATAAAGCCGTTCGCGTCACATCTATTTATGGTGGCGAATCATATAATAAGCAATTTAAAGCTCTCTCAGAAAAACCACAAATTGTGGTTGCAACTCCAGGTAGAGCGATTGATCATCAAGAACGTGGAACCATTGATTTTTCACACGTTAAAATGTTGGTGATGGATGAAGCAGATGAAATGCTGAAAATGGGATTTCAAGAAGATCTTGAGCGTCTATTAAAGGATACTCCCGCTGAAAGACAAACTGCATTGTTCTCAGCAACCATTCCACCATTTATTAAGAAGGTTGCAGAGAAGTATCAGCATAATCCAGAAATTATTCGGATTGAAACACCTACTTTAACCGTTTCAAAGATTGAACAAATCTATTATTCGGTTAGAAAATCAGATCGTGATCAATTACTCATTCGTGTTCTTGATTACTATCAACCAGGTTCAGCAATTATATTTGCAAACACAAAAGCAGATGTTGATAGTTTAACTGATTATCTACAAAAACATCATTATGAAGCTGATGCATTACATGGTGATTTAAAGCAATCACAAAGAGATTATGTTTTAGGAAAATTCAGAGTTAAAAAACTTAAGTTCTTAATAGCAACAGATGTTGCTGCTAGAGGATTAGATATCTCTCATGTCGACATGGTTATCAACTATGAACTTCCATTTGAAGATGAA
>CAYJBI010000059.1:0-8809 GCA_964368345.1 uncultured Mariniplasma sp.
GTTATATATAATCCAAAAAATCAAATCGATTTTTTATTTCTATGATAAAATATAATCAACATATTTCTATAGGGGGCATAAAAAATGAAAACTACGACAAAAATGAAAATATGGGGTTTTTCTCAACTGTCAATAGCTGTTTTACTTATAATTCTAGGTAGCACTGTATTACGAGATAGGAGTTGGGATGACTTTGCTTGGAAACCAAATTTCGGACTGTTTGTTCCAGGGATGTTTTTAGCACTTTTTTCTCTACCCATTATATTGTCAGGTTTTAATCCACAAATCGCAAAGATTGGAGCTAAGTTACAGTCTGAAGTGATAGATTATGCAGGTGAAGATATGAAGCAAGCAATCTCTAAGTCTGCAAATACAGTTATACCCGCAGTAACTCCATCAATTAAGAAAGCTGTATCTGAAATTAAGAATGAAACAATAAATGAAGAAAATGATTCCAAAGAGGAACAACTTATCGAAGCGAAAAAGCTGTTAGATGATCATCTGATTAATGATGAAGAATATAAACAAATGAGAAAAAGTATCCTGGGTATTAAATAGTGACATTTTGATTTTTTTATATCATGGTGAGTAAAAAGAGATATTAGTAATTCTTATGTTATGTATGACCTTATCTCTTCATAGTTGTCAAAAAGAAAGAGATGAAGTCATTGTTTCTAACGGTACACAAGATTCTATTTTCGATTCGATTAGTGAAGCTTTAAAAGATGTTTTTAGTTAAATAAGAAAACAATTTTTTAAGTATTTAAATAATCATTTTTAGAAGCATCGTCATTATCAGTGATGATGCTTTTTCTATGATTCATGTATTTATCTCATTATTTGATTGAATAAGTTCAATGATTTAATGAATTCTTATGCTTTGTAATGATATTGAACATATCACTCATGTGATACAATGTAAATAAAGAGAATCACAGGTTAATAAATGATTATTCTTATTAATTTGCACATAATCAAGTGTTTGTTAACAAAGGATAAGTCTTTTATTAAGATTTATTTATCATTAATAAAGGAGAAAAATTATGAAATCCTTGTTTAAAAAACCATGGTTTACAGGTACTCTTATCTTAAGTCTTATGGTCATTGTTTTACTTTTAAATTTATGGGTTATGTCATTGAAACTCCAATTTCCATATGACGATGATACTTTGTTAGTTTTAGCGAAAGACATCTCTAGTGGAAACTTCATCAGTATCTATTCCTTTATTTTAATGATTGCATTTTATGGATCTATCGTTACAATTATTCTTTCAGGATTTAGTGCATTTAGAAAGATAAATTGGGGCTTTATTGTAACAATTCTTTATTTTATACTCTTTGATTCAGCCCTTATTGTCTTTCAATCGAGTTTCGGATATTTACCATTAATGTCTATCGTACTCATTGTATTAGCGTTTATTTTTACAATGATTGCGTTTGTTATACTTATATTTAGAAGTAGATCACTTAGTGTAATAACAGATCTTCAAAAAGAAGAAAGAAATCAAAAACTCAGTCACACAAAAATACCCTTTACGATATTAATTCTTGATTTAATTGCGGTTCTTATCTTTTTATCAACATTTTTTATTCCTTTATATTCAGAGGTTATCAGCGGTTTAACGTATTATGCGATTATTATTAATGTTCTACTATATGGAAATACAGAACTTGCACTCATTATTTACTTTTTTGCGAATTTTATGGTATTTCTTTCTTTAGTTCTTTATTCTGCAAGTTGTTTATCTTATTTCTTTTTTGACAAGGAAAAATTCATAGAAAAATCAAAAACACTGATATCCTTTATTTTTAGTGTAACAATCGCATTTTTCCTTATGGGTTTAACATTAGATATTATTTACTCCTTAAGAGGAGATAACGTTCAAACGATTTCTTATATCCCCATGCTTTTGATGTGTATCTTGATATTTATTTATGCAATTTTTAAAGGTAAATATGGCATCAATAATCATGTGGTTTATGGCGAGAAGAAGACAAAATACGCTAAAGTTGAACCATTGGTTTATGTATTATTAATTTCAATTGTGAGCGTACTTACATTACTTCTTCCAATTATAAAAATAAACATTACTTCTGGGTCATACGATTACTTCATTGATCTTACTGGTTTTGAAATACTTCGCGATTATGCCATTTTAGATCCTGGGTATCGTATGGTTGCTTTTATGCTTGTTGTGATGCTTATTTCAGTTGGTATAGTTTTAGTTATATCAATATCTAGTTATTTATCAAAATACAAACAGTTTAGTTCAATCGTTAAGTTAGCAGCCGGAGTTAATTTCTTCTTTGCATTTATTATTGGTATATCTGGATATTACTTCCAAATTGCAAAAGAAATTAATCAAGCGATTATTTTAGATCTATTTGATCATTATGGATTTAATATACCAGCCTTAACTGAGTTTGACTATACGATAGGCACTGATGCGGTTTATGCATTATTAGCGAGCACTGCTGTATTAATTTTGATGTTTATTAGAAAAGCATTTGAACGAGAAAATTTCAATATATTAGATGCAAACTTATTACCTGTTGGTAGTGGTTCTAATAATGCAAGTGAAAAATCTTCAAGCACTAGTGATGAAGAGGTATATCAAACATTTGATCCATGTCCTGCATTCACTGATCTTGATTTAAGAGTTGATTCATTTAAGCAAGATCTTGAAAAGAGAAAAGCATTTAAAACCAATGAAACAACACTTAACGAACTTGTTCACTTTGTTGTAGAATATGCGAGAAATTCAAGACTTCATCTATCGTATACACCTGAAGACATTGCAACATTCGTTGCTGGTTTGGGTGCGAGTAGATTATCTATTTTACAGGGAATGTCTGGTACTGGTAAAACAAGTTTACCTAAAATATTCTCTGAAGCTGTTTTTGGTAATTGTGAAATTATTGAAGTTGAATCCTCATGGAAAGATAAAAATGAATTATTAGGATACTACAATGAATTCTCAATGAAGTATACACCAAAGAAATTTACGCTTGCTTTATATAAAGCAGCACTTAATCAAGAGATATTTACATTTATTCTTCTTGATGAAATGAATTTATCGCGTATTGAGTATTATTTCTCTGACTTTTTATCACTTATGGAAAATGAAGAGAATCAAAGAGAAATTAAGTTGATCAATATTAATCTACAACGAAAAGAAAAAGAAGATTTAATAGATTATCTTGCATTAAATAACGGGAATACGTTAAAAGTTCCACCTAATGTATGGTTTATTGGAACAGCCAATCGTGATGAATCAACATTTGTAATTTCTGATAAAGTCTATGATAGAGCTCATACGATGAATTTTACAAAACGTGCACCCAAAGTACGCAATTACTCTAGTCCGATATCTAAACAATATTTTGATTATGAAACTGTGAGCAAACTTTTTAACGATGCAAAACAAAGAGGTCAATTTGACGCAGAAAATAGTGACCTAATCAAGAGTGTTGAAATCTTATTAGCTCCTTTTAATATTTCATTTGGTAATCGTATATTAAAGCAAATTGAAGAATTCGTAAATATATATAAAGAATGTTTTCCAAAAGAAGATGTTGAAGCTGAAGCGATTGAAAAAATATTATTAAGTAAAGTGGTCGCAAAACTTGAAGTAAAAACAATTGATGACAAAGAAAAGCTTGAAATGGAATTTGAAAAACTGAATTTGAATCAATGCGCATCATTTATCAAACATTTAGACAATGATTAATATGGATAAAGAGTTAGATAAATTAAAGATTGAAGAGTATCAGCGGTTTGCGTCACTTTTAGAAGGTATACAAGATTTCGTTAAAAAACATCATATGATGTCCTATATTGAGTTTGATTATTATGTCGTGCACGATATGACATTGTTTTCAATTGAACCGGATTTTGATTTTGATCAATTGAAAAAAACAATTGAACAGATTAGAAAATCAACGTCGGCAGTTAAAAGAATATTTAGTAAACCAATCATTGTTTTAAAGGATTCCGATGATGTTTTACCTGTTGAAAATGCACGTATTATTAACCAAAACACATTATTACATTTGGCAAATCATGGACAGTATGTTTCTAATTTAACGAGTAAAGGTGTCAAACCTAGAAAGCTTTTAACTAGAATCTATGAAGATGACTATAGCATTTATGAAAACATCATATTCTGTAACTATATTGACGAAGTATTATCGATTATTAAAAAGAATCGAAGAATTCTTAATAATCTCCTTTATGCAAGTAATATCATGAGATTCAACTTACTTGAAAAAGTGAATCATGTAAACTATTTCTTGGCATTAGGAAAACTACACACAGGTTACATAAGAGATTTTAGTCAATACTTTAACATGTCTAATGAAATGCTAAGAGAATTATCTTTGATTAGTCAAGCGATAAATCCAAGACTTAATAAACCTATTTATCAAAGAAATCTCACGAGAAATAAAAACTTATCGCTAAAGAAAACAAACATATTTTTAATGCAAAAAGACTACCGACAGGTGTATAAAACATATAAATTCTTATTAGGTAATCACGTGAAGACTAATCGAGATTTAGAGAGTATTGATCTTGAAAATATGGCCAAAAATTATTTGATGTATGTCCAGTTACTTACAATATTTGCTGCGGGTCATTTTAACTTTGAAACGGATCCACAACTCAAGATAGATATGAACTCTTTAGATATTTCATTTGTCTATAAGGGATGGAAGTTGGACATCTTCAGCAACAATAAAAAAGAAGTCATTTTAGATTTCACTAAGGATAAAACATTTAAAATGATGATTACAGATGCTCCTTTGGATTATAAAACCTTTATTGCCTATAAAAAAAATTATGGCATACATGAAGTGATCGTCGTCAATCAGTTTGAAGAAGATTATCTTGGAAGAAATGATTTATATATCAATATGGAAGATATTGATTCGTTTAGAAGAATTCAACAAGTCATTTTAAAAGGTATGATTTATTCAGATACAAAAAGAGATGTATGCCCATTTTGTGGGGGTAAGCTTATCAAAGATTCCTTACGGGGTTATTATCAATGCCATGATTGCTTAACTCAGATTAAGGAAGACACTTGTAAAGAAACTAACAAATCGTTTTATTATACAGATATTCTACATCTTAAAAAACATGTACTTAGTAAAACAAGCTTTAAACATGATGAATATTGGTATTATGAAAAGCAGATGGAATCTTTAATGTACTTTCGAAACATAACTAAGATTGATAAAGAAGCCAATATTATTTGTCCATATTGTCATAAAGTACATGAAACGAAATAAGTATTTATAAAGAGTGGATAATGTTATCCACTTTTTTTAATCACTTTATTCGAAAATGAACTATGATAGAGGTGTAAAAAATATGATTCATCTTGGTGATGTTATAAGATTTCATGATTAACTCATTTGGGAGATAATGAAAAAACAAAAAAGCCAATACTTAGGCTGGTTTGCTGTAAGCATGACACTCACGATATGTGGATTATGGACATATTGGGGAACCATTGAAAACTTTCATGAAGGTTGGTATTCAAAATCTCTTTTTGAAAATCTATTTATGTTTATTTTTCAATACTTAAGTGTCACTATCGTTTTTATATTGCTTGCCTTAATCGCACTTCGGTGGAAGAAGATTGGTATCATTTCTCACGTCATTTTTGCAGGATTTGCTATAGGGTTCTTTTTCAACGCTCATTTTGTTGTTTTATGGTTGATGATCGTATTTCCTATCTTAGGCCTTGGTTTACTTTATTATTTTGGAACCCCTAAACCACTTGTTTTGGCACGTTATCTTATCGTAGGAATACCATTACTCATTTTAGTTATTATATCTATTCCCTACGGGATAAAAATATCAAATCGACTTAATGATGAAGATAGAGGTTTAATATTAATCGAAACAAATAGCATAACGCTTGCATGGGCACCCCGTGGGCCTGGTTGGCCTGATGAAGGTATGACTTGGTATGAAGCAAAAGAAAGATGTTTGTATCTTTCTTTAGATGGTACGATGTTGATGGATGAAATACAAAATATCTGGCGTTTACCTACAATAGATGAAGCTGTTTCTTCGATGATGATTCATGGCGTTTCTGCAGGTGGCATGTGGGATGAAGAACGTCATATTGCATCGTACGAAAAAACTCCTGATAAAGAATCACCACTTTGGGATATATATTCAGAGGTTATATATTACTGGACATCAGAAACTTATGAAAATGATGATCGTAGAGCATATATCATTGTTTATCATGGAGGTGTCTATCTGAAGATGAAAACAGATGGCCAGAATTATTTAAGTTTTAGAGCGGTAAAAAATGTATAATATAGGTGAATTATGATTATAGGTTTACCAAACAAGAAATTCGTTTTCGCTTAATAATGTATATTAAGAAGGTATTTTTATAAGATTCATTGAGGAGGAATTTAGATGAAGCAACTCTATTTGAAACAAAAAGTTTTCTCATTTGGTGAAAAATACAATGTTTTCGATGAAAATCAAAATATTGTATATCACATTAAAGGGAAAGTGTTTTCTTTAAGAAATAAAATGGACATGTATAAAAATGATCAACATATTTATAGTATGGAAAGAAAACTTTTTCATTTATTACCTCTCTATATATTGCTGGATTCTGATGGAAATGAAGTCGCAAGAATTCAGAAGAATTTTACCTTATTTGGTGGTAAAATGACCATTCATAGTTCATATGGAGAAATGCAACTTATCGGACAAGTTTTCCAACTAGATTTTAGTTTACTTAGCGATGGAAAAGAAGTTATGAGTATTCATAAAAAATGGATATCATGGGGTGATTCTTATGAAATAAGTATCACAGATGATGCACATGAATCTTTTTATGTTGCCTTAGTCATTCTCATTGATGCTATGTATCATCAATCATCTTCACATCATTCAAGCAGTTCATCACACCATTAAAAACTATTTTGAGGTACTTTTATGAAGTTGAAAGATGTTTATTTTATCGCTATATTGACTGTCATATCGTTATTCATATTCTTACCATTTACTAACCCTATTTTTGTTAGATTAACAACTAATCATCCATATATCATGGGTTTCATAAAAACGATGGTATTAGCAAGTATGGGTGAAATGCTCGTTAATCGAATGAAAACTTCTTATTATACGAAAGAACCAGGACTCATCCTAAAAGCCATCATTTGGGGTTTTTTAGGAATGAGTTTTGTTTTTGTTTTTCCACTTTTTGATTTAGGAATACATGCACTTTTTAAAAATCAAATAATTGTTGAGCATGTTTTTTTAAATAAGTTGTTTTATGCATTAAGTGTAAGTATAGCAATGAATCTTATTTTTGCACCAACATTTATGATGTTTCATCGTATCACGGATACCTATATTCTTTTAGCCAAAGGAAATATAATGAAAATAAGACATATCAAATTTAGTGATGTTATCAATCATATTGATTTTCATTTCTTTTTTTCTTTTGCCATTTTAAAGACGATTCCATTTTTTTGGATTCCAGCACATACCATCACATTTATACTTCCTTCAACATATCGTGTTTTAATGGCGAGCTATTTATCAATTGCTTTAGGTATATTGTTATCAGTTCATAAAAAAAGATAGATTTTATATAAATCGCGATATGAAGGGTTTATGTAAAATCATAAGTTTAAATAGAATCATTTTAAGTACACCCCTTATTTGAATATAAATGGAAAAAATATCTCTAAATGATTTCAATATTCTATGATAGAATGGGTTTACAAGGAGTTGTTGCTATGTATCCATTTCTATTACCCGAACTTTTTGGTTATACGATACCTATGTATGATTTACTGGTATTTATTGGTGTATTTCTGATGATTATTTATGTCGTTTATCGATTAGATCGACAAGATGGATTTTCAAAGAAACAAACAAATCGCATTGTCATATTGATTGTAGGAAGTCTTCTATTTGCCTTAGCTTTTTCTTTTCTTCTAGATGGTATTTTCCATTCAATTAAAGATGGCGAATGGACATTTGGCACTGTGAGTTTTCTTGGTGCACTGATAGGCGGGTTCTCAGCATTTCTTTTATTGATGAAGTTTTTCTATAAAGATGAAAATAAAGATTTAAAAAAGATAGCTAATACACTGATTACAGGTGTTGTTTTAGCACATGCAGTTGGACGTATAGGCTGTTTTTTTGCAGGTTGTTGTTATGGTATTCCAACACATTCATTTTTAGGTGTTATTTTTCCACATGGTCATGCTCATGAAGTTTACCCAGGAGAAGCGGTTTATCCTACACAATTATTTGAAGCAGGATTTTTATTTATCCTGTTTATCTTACTTAATAAAGTACAATCTTTTAAAAAAATAGAACTTGAAGTCTATTTAATCGGCTATGGTATTTGGAGATTATTAATTGAATTCATTCGCGGTGATGATCGTGGCGTTTTTATTCCTTTATTTGAAACAAAGTATAATGTGTTTCCAACACCGTCTCAAGTGATTAGTTTATTCATGATTGTATTAGGTTCAATCCTTATTTATCGTTTAGTACATAAAGCACACAAAAACATTTAATGAATGATATTTAAATGACATTCTTTTTTAGATAGAAAGTGCATATGAAGAAAAATGAAGAGAAAAAAAGAGTTTTCTAGTTATCAGAAGATTATTTTGATAATGATCATCCTCGCGGTGATTTTTTTTGAGTTATATAATTTTCATATCATTGAAAACATAAAAGATCGAGAAATGATTAAGAATCTATTGCTTAGGTTTTCTGCAGGGGCTCTCATGGTGATTGCTTTAAGTG
>CAYJBI010000060.1:0-8714 GCA_964368345.1 uncultured Mariniplasma sp.
GAAAGGTTTTATTTACTCTCTTTTGGGTTTATTTATCTTTTTAGTTGGTGTTAATGCAGGTTTTATGGAAATTGGAGACCTAATTGGTCAAACTTTAGCTAAAAACAATCAAAAGATTATTCTTATCATAACAGGTTTTTTTATTGGCTTATTTACAATCATAGCTGAACCAGCAGTTTCAGTATTAACACATCAGATTGAAGATATAACAGCCGGTTATGTTAAACGCCGATTAGTTTTATTTCCTTTATCGATAGGTGTTGGGTTTGCGATTTCAATCTCGATTCTTCGTATTTTAATACCAGGGTTACAGTTATGGCATATCATATTACCAGGTTATATTATTTCGTTAATATTGATGTTTTTTGTACCTAAGCTTTTTGTTGGTATCGCATTTGATGCTGGAGGAGTCGCAACGGGTCCATTAACGGCAACATTTACACTCGCGTTTGTTCAAGGAGCTGCAAATGCTTATGAAAGTGCTAATATCGTTACAGATGGATTTGGTATGATAGCCTTAGTTGCCTTAGCTCCCATTATTACCTTACAAATTTTAGGTTTAGTTTATAAAAAGAGAACTCGAAAGGCAGGTGTGTAATATGGATCAAGTATCACAACTTACCGATTATCAATTATTAGTTGTTATCGTCAATTTTGGCGTTGGAAGTAAAGTTTTAAAAGTAGCAAAACAATATGGCGTTGCAGGTGGAACAATCATCCTTGGAAAAGGTACTCATAAGAAGCCTATTTTAGAATTCTTAGAACTTGCAGAAACAAGAAAAGAGATTGTATTAATGATTGCTCCACTTCGAGTGGTTAATCCAGCCCTCGAAGGACTTCATGATAAACTTAAACTATATAAACCGAATCATGGTATCGCATTTGTTATCCCAGTCATTAAATTTATGGGAATCGGAAAATATGATCAAACACTCAAAATGAGTGAAGGAGGAGACGTCATGACAGAATATCAAGCAATATTTACCATTGTTGATAAAGGTAGAGGTCAAGAAGTTGTTGATGCAGCAACGGATAAAGGTGCAAAAGGTGCTACGATTATTAATGCGAGAGGCTCTGGTATTCATGAGACGAGTAAACTATTTAATATGGAAGTGGAACCAGAAAAAGAAATGGTTCTTATACTTGCAAAACATGAAATCGTTTCTGAAGTTATTGAAGGAATATCTAATGAACTAGAACTTGATAAACCAGGTAATGGTGTATTATTCGTTCAAGAAGTTCATCAAACATCAGGCATTCGTTAATGAAAAAGATCTGGAGAATAGCATTCCTTTTAGTGTTTGCGTTCATCATCGGATTTAGTTTCAGTTTTTTGGTTTACCTCGGTTATTGGTATCGGTTTGTTGATGGATTGAAGACAATATCTTGGTATGATGTGCCATTATGGTTTGTTTTATCATTCATCATATCACTGACTGTTCATGAATTAGGTCATTTGTTCATGATGGTTTTTCAAGGTATAAGGATCAGAGCACTCTATCTTTATATGTTTATGTTTTACCAGTCAAAAAAAGGTTTAAGAATTAAATTTAAACCTAAATTCTGGTATTTATTAGGCGGCTTTGTCGTTCCTGATTTAGGAAAAATTGAACATGATGATCAATATCAAAAAATCATTGACAAGTTTTCTAGAGCTTTACTTGCAGGCCCTATAGTAACCATTTCATTTCTTGTTTTAACAGTCATCACTTTTATTCTATCGATTGCATACAATTGGAATGACGTGTTTATAGGCATTGTGACGCTTTTTTCTTTCTTTACGGTGGTTTTCTCTACATTGTTTATAAGAAGCTTTAAACTATCAAATGCTTCGTTCTATGGCGATTTTGTGGCTTATCATAAGATGCAAGATGATCCTATCTTTCAGATTGTTGAAATTAATCAATATCAAGGTTTTTCTTTGATAGAATCTAGTGAAACTGAAAAATATTTGTTCGATAAAACCAAACAGATACTTAAGGAAACAGAGTTAAAAGTAACGCTTTTTCATCAAATGGCAATCCTATCATATATTGAAGGTGTATGTTATGAAGGTTTTGATGATGATTTAATCGTTAGGGAAAAAATCATGCGTTATCCCATTCATCCAAATTATCGAAATGAACAAGGACTTGCATTATTATATGATATAGCTCTTTATTATTATCATTTAGGTATGGTCGAAAAAAGTTATAAACTGATGGAAGAAATACCTAGAAAAGCTAGCACAAAAATTAATGAAAAAATGAGAGTCTATTTAGAAAAAAAATATCAACATATACTTCATATATCTTATGACGAGCTCTTCTTGAGTAAAAAAGAAAACTATGTATTTTTTATGTCTGGTTTGTTTGATGAACTTATGGATATGGAAGAGTTAACGAGACTTATGCATGAAAAAAGACCTTTGATGCCATGGATGACAACAATCGATCTTAAAGAAGATGAAAAAACAAACGACCCCACTCAGTGAAGTCGTTTTTTTTAGATCAAATTTTTGTTTTAAATAACCCATTTTTTATATCGTAATAATAGATGAATCCATGCCCTCTTTGAATAAACCTTGCAAAAGGTTCTTGTTCAGGATAAAGTTTGACAAAATCAATCTTACCACTTGTAATATAGCATACAAATGAGATGAAATCAGTTTTTGTCATAGGCGAATCCATCGTAACAAATATCTCTCCAGAGACTATTTCCACCTTGTTTAACCCTATTTCTGCGTCAAGTTCTATCAGTTCAATACCACAACAAGATGTGTTAATCGAACCAATAGAAGTAATCACATTCCCACATAATGGACAAACATAAAAACATGTCTTAAGCATATTTGCTGCTTTATTATGATTAATAATGTTTTTTCCACTAATAAGTTCTGAAACAGTGATACCTAAAGCAGATGCTAATAAAGGAAGTAAAGAGATATCTGGATATCCACGTTTAGTTTCCCATTTTGAAATTGTTTTTTCAGACACACTAATTTTAGACGCAAGTTCTTGTTGTGTTAATTTTAAGTGTTCTCTTCTTTTTTTGATCATTTCAAATGATATATAGTTGTTCATAGTACCCTCCACATATCTTTATTATACGTGGTGTATCAAAGATGTAAACCTACGAAAAGTAGAGTTCTAAAGATTCAAGGTTTCTTAAAAATAAAAAACCTTGAAGAGAATATCAAGGTATGGATGACGAAATGGTGCCCCCAGCGAGAATCGAACTTGCAATTCAGCCTTACCATGGCTGCGTTATACCATTTAACTATAGGGGCATTTTTAACTTCGTGCAATATCGATTTTAACTGAAACAAAGTGATATGTCAATCATTCAAGTGAAAAAAGAACGAAACTTAGGAAATCATTGATGGTTGGTTTTTATTCAAGAATAAATGTGGGTCATGGTATAATCAAAGATAGAAAATGGATGTGAAATACATGGCAAAATCAAATTACAAACGAAAAAGTTCACGTAGAAGAAGAACAAAAAAACATCAAATTTTATCGGTTATCTTATTTCTTGTGATTGCATTTATGATTTACTACGTATCACAAAATGAAGAAACGCTACCAACTCCTATCTATAGTATTCAACAAAACGAAGAAGGCTTTTATTACTATCAAGAGAATGTGGAACAAGATTATTATGTTGATACCAATCATCTTATTGGAAAAACACTTAAAGATGAACTCCATGTCATTGTCAATCAAGATAAACATTTGCTTAATTATTTAGAAGTCAGACAAGCACTAGAGATTGTTGATCGTGATACTCAAGATCCCACGAAACTATGGGGAATCTACGATAGCGTTTTGCATCACGCACTATGGGATGGAGGCGTGACTTGGAACAGAGAACATGTTTGGCCAAATTCTCGTTTGGGTATGGAATCTGTCGAAGATTATAACAGGAATCAAGCAACTGATTTACACAATTTAAGAGCTGCATCACGCTCAATCAATTCATCAAAAAGTGATCGCTTTTTTTCAGAAGGTCATGGCATCGCAAAAACGACAGATGATGGAGGTTATTATCCTGGAGATGAGCATCGTGGTGATGTTGCTCGCATCTTGTTTTATATGGCCATTACGTATGATTTTCTATTTTTAACGGATGATGATCTTCTAGATGAAACGAACCATTATACGATGGATGGCACAAAAATGGGTAAATTAACAGTCTTATTAGAATGGCACAAATTAGACCCTGTTTCTGATTTTGAAATTGAAAGAAATGAGCAAATATTTAAACAACAAGGCAATCGTAATCCATTGATTGATCGTCCAGAGTTTGTTCATCTCATTTGGGAAGATAAAACCATTTCTGATTTATTAAAACCTGAAATAGAAACATCATTTAGTAACCATATTTTATACTATAGTGATAGAAAGGAACGCTATGATAACATATAAACTTAAAAAAGGAGCGTTTATTGTAGGAGATCCTGCAGTACTCATTCGAAAAAATGAAGATGGAAATAAGTTAACAGATCAATTATTTAGTTTATATCAAGTTGATCGTAATCATTTTCATGAACTAGAACTTTCTGGTATAAAGGTGTGGATGATGCGGACCGCAGAAGGTGACGGATATTATCAGACAGTTGGAACGGATTCAGGAACCATTATGGTGATCTGTTATGATGATTATCATGAAGATAAAAGATTAAATCTAAATCTTCATCATCCCGGGACATTAACGATTGAACTTGAAGAAAATGATACAGTTTCTATGGAAAGATTTAATCTCTATTTTTCAAACGGAGTTAAAATAATCACACAGAGTGATGATATGTAAGTAGCCCTTAGGGCTATTTGTTTTTAGTAAGGTCAATTATAGGTTTACTTATGGTATATTATTAATATAAGGATGTGTTTTTTTTTGAAAATGATTTTAAGACTTGTCAAACCTTATTGGCAGATGCTTGTCGTTTCTTTATCGTTTAAATCCATCGGTGCACTTACCGATTTATTTTTGCCATGGTTGATAGCTTACATGATTGATAAAGAAATTCCAAGACTTCAAAGTGATCCTAACGCAAAGTTATACACGATATATTTATTAGGAGCGCTCATGATTTTTATCGCATTTTTTGGTTTGTTTTTAAATGTCTATGCTAATCGTAAAGCAGAGATGATTGCTGCATTATCAGTTAAAGGATTAAGACATGATCTTTTCTCAAAGATTGAGAGACTATCATCTAATCAAGTTGATCAATTGACAAGACCTTCACTCATCTCACGTATGACAACAGATACATACAATATGTATAATGCAACTGCGAGTATGCAGCGTCTAGGTGTTAGAGCTCCTGTGCTTTTAATCGGTGGTATTTTAATGTCACTATTTTTAGATCCAGTATTAACACTTATTATGGTTGCTATGCTACCACTTATCATTGTTATTGTTTATTATTCATCTAAAAAAGGTATTCCATTATATAAAAAAAGTCAAGGATTTGTTGATAACCTTGTCAGAAAACTTCGAGAATATGTTTCTGGAGCGAGAGTTGTTCGTGCACTTTCGATGAGTGAACATGAACAACATATGTTTGACCAAGCTAACATAAAGACTGTAGAAGCTGAATTAAAAGCTAATATTACGATGGCTAAAATTAATCCTATGATGCACGCAGTTATGAATGTTGGTTTGGTGTTTGTCTTGATTGCTGGAGCGTATAGATTACAAGAAGGTAAAACAGAAATAGGACAAATTATGGCTTTTGTCACCTATTTTACGATCATTTTGAATGCGATGATGTCTATTACACGTGTTTTTGTTTTAGCATCCAGAGCAACTGCATCAGCAGAACGTATCGATGAAGTTTTAGATTTAAAAGAGGATTTAATCGATGGGAATTTACCAATTGTTAAAAGAAAAACAGTTCCTCATATTGAATTTAAAAACGTTTCTTTTTCATATAATCAAAAGGAAAGTAATTTGAAAAACATTAGTTTTAAACTTTATCAAGGCCAAACATTAGGAATTATTGGTGCGACTGGATCAGGTAAAACGACGCTTATTAATCTTTTAATGAGATTTTATGATGTGGATGAAGGTCAAATATTAATCTATGGTAGAGATATAGAAAAGTTAAAGCAGCAAGAACTTAGAAAATCGATTGGCGTTGTTTTTCAAAACGACTTAATCTTTGCAGATAGTATCTATGGAAATATCCAGTTTAACAGAAGTGGTATTACTGAAAAAGATATTGAAGTAGCAACTGCTGTTGCACAAGCAGAATTTATTTATGATAAAGAGAATAATATGGATTATGTGATGTCTCAGAGGGGTATGAATTTATCTGGTGGGCAGAAACAAAGAGTTTTAATCGCTCGTGCAATTGCAGGGAAACCAGACATCATTATTCTAGATGATGCATCATCTGCACTAGATTACCAAACGGATATGAAGATGAGAAGTGCACTAAAAAAAGAAATGAAAGAAACAACAATGATTATTATTGCACAGCGTATTTCCTCATTGAAAGACTCAGATTTAATATTGCTTATCGATGATGGAAAAATCATTGGCGCAGGATCACATGAAGAACTCATGGAATCTTCAAAAATCTATCAAGAGATTGCTCATTATCAATTAGGAGGTGAGCGCTCATGATGTATACAGGAAAACAAGGTAGAGGAAGAAATGATGGATCAGATCGTGCAAAAAATAGAAGTTATGTGTTAAAAAGACTTTGGAGTTATCTCTATTTTTATCGTCGTAAGTTATTGATTGCTGTCATATTTACAATTATCTCTAATGTATTATCCTTAGTTGGACCCTATCTTTCAGGCCAAACAATCTCTGCAATGGAAGGTGGCGTCAACTTTAAAAAAGTTTTCTTCTTTGCAGGTTTAATGATCATCTTCTATTTATTGAGTGCACTTATGAGTTATATATTATCTGTTCAAATGACAAAAATTTCACAGAGTGTAACTTATAAGATGCGCAAAGACCTTTTTGAGAAACTGAATCGCGTTTCAATATCCTATTTTGATCAAAACCAAACAGGGGATATTATTTCTCGCATGAGTTATGATATTGATACAATTAATACATCACTCGCTAATGATGTCATTAGTACATTCACTTCACTTATCACAGTGATTATTTCATTAGTGATGATGATTATCATGTCGAAGATCTTAGTTTTAGTTTTTTTGGTTACGGTCCCTATTTCAATTGTTATTACTCGCGTCTTATCAAAGATTGTTAAAAAGAAATATCGCGTACGTAATCAAAAACTTGGAGAACTCAATGGATTTGCAGAAGAAATGATTACAGGACAGCGTACAATACAATCCTACGTACAAGAAGATAGTGTTTTGAAAAAGTTTGATGAAATCAATGAATCTGCTTCAACAGCATCTTATGAATCTGGATATTATTCAACTTCAGTTGGACCTTCTGTTAATTTTATATCTAACCTATCAGTTGCTCTTGTAGGTGTCTTCGGAGGTATCCTCTATTTCTTCACACATATTTCAATTGGACAACTCACAAGTTTTACACTTTATTCCAGACGTTTTTCAGGTCCTATCAATCAATTTTCTAATATTATGGCAGATATTCAAAGCGCACTAGCTGCAGCAGAACGTGTTTTTATGGTTATTGATCATGAAGATGAACCTAGTGATGTTTTAAATGCACTTGATTATCAAGATGTGTTAGGTAAAGTCACATTTAAAAATGTAACCTTTGGATATGTTCCAAATCAAATGGTATTAAAAGATGTTAGTTTTACAGCAAAAAAGGGGCAAGTTATTGCTATTGTGGGACCCACAGGAGCAGGGAAAACAACGCTTGTTAACCTTTTAATGCGGTTTTATGATGTTGATAAAGGACAAATTTTAATCGACAATATCGAAACAAGGCGTATGACAAGAAAGAGTTTAAGACGTGCATTTTCTATGGTTTTACAAGATACGTGGATTTTCCATGGAACAGTTTTTGAAAATATTGCATATGGACATCCTGAAGTTTCAAGACTAGAAGTTGAAGAAGCAGCAAAAAAAGCACGTATACATTCCTTTATTAGTCATTTACCACAAGGTTATGACACTATCTTAACGGATGAAGGAATGAGTATATCTAAAGGACAAAAACAGCTTTTAGTTATCGCAAGAGCGATGTTATCAAAAACAAAAATGCTTATCCTTGATGAAGCAACATCAAATGTAGATACACATACTGAAGTTCAAATTCAAAAAGCGATGCTCGCACTTATGGAAAATAAAACAACGTTTGTTATTGCACACCGTCTATCTACGATTCAAAATGCTGATTCAATCCTCGTTGTTAAAGATGGCGATATTATTGAACAAGGCAATCATACAGAATTAATTGAAAAGAAGGGTTTTTATTACGAACTCTATCAAAGTCAATTTGCTTAATTCACGTAATTTGCTTATTTCCTTGTGTTTTGTCTATCAGATGTGTATAATGGAAATAGGCATTCAGTTGCCAAGTATAAGTTTAAGGAGTATCATAATGAAAGGCGTAGTAAAATGGTTTGACGCTGACAAGGGATATGGATTTATCTCTTCAGCAGAAGGTAAGGACATTTTTGTACACTTCAGTGCAATTCAAATTGAAGGTTACAAGACATTAGCAGAAGGCGACCAAGTAGAATTCGAAGTCAAGAGCGGCGATCGCGGCCCACAGGCAGCAAACGTTCGTAAGGCGTAAATTTTAAAGGTAATGGGGACTCTTAACAG
>CAYJBI010000061.1:0-8684 GCA_964368345.1 uncultured Mariniplasma sp.
GAATAAATATCCCCAATAAAGGAAGAAAAGCAATCATCGTATCAACAAGAGCTTGAGGCATTTGATTGATAAAAGGAAGGAATGCTTGGGTTTGAGGAATAATACCTAAATCAATATGATCTTGAAAAGTTAGATCTTTTGCAAAATACCCTAGAATAAGTAATCCCATAATGGCACCAGCAGATGCAATTGCAACTAATCCAAACGAGTCTTTTTCTGATGACTTAGAATCACGTTTCAAGCTTGAAATACCAACAGATAAAGCAAGTAAGAATGGAACAGCTAAAACGCCTGTTGTAGCACCTGAAGCATCAAATGCAATAGCAAGAAAATTTGAAGATGAGAAAATAGCCATAATACCAATCATGATATATAAGACTAAGAGAATTTTAAAAAGTGGTATATTAAATATGATTCTTAAAAAGCCTAGAGCAACTAGAAGCGCTAAACCGATGGAAACCGTTATAAGAATAGCAAATGAACTGATCGCTCCATTGGTGACAAGTTCAACCTGATTGGCAAAAACTAACAACCCTGGTTCAGCAATTGAAATAACAAAGCCTAAAATAAAACCTGCAATTAAAACTAAAACTAACTTATTTGTTTTAGTGATTTCAACACCTGTAAGACTTCCAAGTGGCGTTATTGCAAGATCTACACCAATTAAAAAAAGCGATAAACCAACGATAATCAAAAGAGCGCCTATGATAAATCTGATCCATTGAATAAGTGAAAGAGGAACAGATGTCAAATGAAGAACAAAAACAATCATTATAATCGGTAACATTGCAAAAATATTCTCTTTGAATTTAGCTACGAGCAGTGTCATTCATTTTCCCCTTTCCTTATTTCTTTAATATTATTATACTATATCATCGTTTGTTTTTCTTAGTATCTATCTATTTATTACTAAAACCCAATGAAATATCGAATTTTAATGAAAATTCTTCTAGTGTGCTTGACATCATCATAAATATTTGTTATCATGAAAAAGCATGAGGATGTGGGTGTCGTATAATGGTTATTACACGTGCTTGCCAAGCATGAAATGGGGGTCCGATTCCCCTCACCCGCTCCATCAAAAATATATCACAGGAAACTGTGATTTTTTATTATATTACAAATGTAATAAATCAGTATCATTACTCTTGATTAAGTCATATAATCATGTTATAATTCAACAGTCGCAATCTCCGAATCACGATATTTGAGTGGGGGAACCAGTGTTTACTGGGGTTAATTCTAAAACATTTAGAAAGGGCAACTTGGATGTCCTAACCCGTCAGCTAACCTCATAGGAGTTACCAAGCGTATAGTCATTTTTGGCTGTGCGCTTTTATTGATGCAAAAATGTTAAGGAGTCGATTGAATGAATGTCATTTTAAAACTAAGTATTATTCTAGTTGCAGGTTTTATTTTTGGAAAAGGTGCTAAATGGTTAAAACTACCTAGTGTTTCTGGTTACCTCATTGCAGGATTATTTTTAGGTCCTTCTTTGTTTAATTTTGTTACACCTGAAGAGTCAAAATCATTTGAGATTATCAGTGAACTCACTCTTTCTTTTATCGCTTTTGGTATCGGTAGTGAATTTATGCTAAAAGATATCATCGCTATGGGTAAAAAAATAACAATCATTACTTTAGCGGAGGTTATTGGTGCTATTGGTGTTGTTTTTTCTGTGATGTATTTTATCTTTGATTTTCCTGTTGCATTTTCGCTTGTGATTGCTTCTATGTCAGCTGCAACAGCACCAGCTGCTACGATTATGGTGATTAGACAGTATAAGTCTTATGGACCTGTAACGAAAACAATTTTACCTGTTGTCGCTTTAGATGATGTTTTAGGTATTATGGCATTTGGAATCGCAATTTCTGTTGCGAAAATTCTTGTAAGTGGTCATGATTTTTCTGTTTTAACCATTATCGGTGTCCCACTTTTCGAAATTATTGCATCGTTAGTTCTTGGACTTGTTTTAGGCATTGTTTTAGCTGTTATAACAAAAAAAGTTGATCCAAAAGATGAACTTCAAATTAAGACTGTATTTTTTATTGGTTTAGCTGCAGGTTTATCCATTTGGTTAAAGCTATCTCCATTATTAACGAATATCATGATGGGAGCTACACTCGCCAACTTAAGAAAATATGCAAATCGAAGTTTCTCTTCTGTAAACGATTTTGTACCTATCTTTTATGTTTTATTTTTTACATTGGCAGGTGCTTCACTCGATATAGCCATTTTAAAAACCGTGGGTCTTGCAGGTTTAGGTTATGTTCTAGCGCGTGCTTCTGGTAAAATTCTTGGAGCGTTTCTCGGAGCTAAAGCGGTTAAAGCAGAACCCACTGTTCAAAAGTGGTTAGGGATTGCTCTTCTTCCACAAGGAGGTATCTCTATAGGCTTATCAGTGATTGTCATGCAGCAGCTTCCTCAGTTTGCTGTTGAACTTACAACAATCATTATGGCCTCAGTTTTAATCTATGAAACATTAGGTCCTGTATTCGCTAAAATATCAATATCAAGAGCTGGTGAAATTAATGCATTACCGCCTATTGAAGAATTAATTGATTCAACACCATCTTCTCATTAATACATAATAAAGGGGAAACTTTCGTCTCCCCTTTTTTGTTATTCGATTGCTTTAGGTTCTTTTTTTTCAAAATACTTGATGACTTCAAAAACTAATAAACCGATCATCACAAGTCCAAATAAATCAATAACCCAATCATAAATCGTTGTCCATTTTGCAACATCATCGACAAACAGAGAGATGATCTCAAATGGAATTGTAATGACGAATGCAAGCATAATCGCAAGTGCAGATAACTTATCTGAAACATTGAATGCAAGTAATAAATAAATGCCAACAAGAATAAAACTCAAGAAGCCATTTGCTACATATGTATAGAGTCCGTATAGTAAAAGAATTGGCAACATACCTAGTGGATTAAGCTTTATTTTCAATCCTTGAGTCATCAAATAAGATGCAATCATGATCATTAAATAGATACAACCAAGAAGTAGAAAAATAAAGTTAAAAGAAAATTCAACCGCAAATTCTTCTAATGCAAAATGATATGATAACAACCACCGAACAAATGTAATAATACCATTTGAAAATACAAACAAGAAAATAACAATGTAGGATTCTAAAAAGTTCTTTTTAATAACTAACAGCCAAACTGCAATTAAGATGAATAAAATAGGCAATAACGAAACGAATACATCTAAAAATCCAGACTCATTCATGACATTTGTATAAATCGCTACTACCGATAAAACAGCTAAAATGACCATTTGGAATTGCTCATTGATCATTTTTGAAAATGATTTAATAAAATTCATCTTCTGTACCCTCTTTCACGTGTATTTTATTCATATTATAATACATGTACGCTCATTTGAGATAAAAAAAAGGGAAATCCTAATGGATTTACCCGATTTTATGACTTTAAATGCTTAATGATGCCCGAAATCGCTCCATAGATTAAATAGAGTGCAAATGCTGTAAACAAGAAATAACTTAACGTATTTTCAAATAACGTATTTTCAATTAAGTGATTTAATACATCAAAAGGAACATCAATTACACCTGCAAGGAGTAAGAGAATCGTAAATAACTCTGAACCAAAGGATAATGCGATAAGTGGTGGTACTATTTTTAATACTGCCCCGGAAAATCCATCTCTAAAGAAGAAAAAGAAAAACGCAATCATTGCTGATACAAAAAGAGGTCCTGATGTGAGTTGGAATCTCGCTTTCCCATCAAGAACATATGATAATACATAAAGTGCTAAATAAATAAAAATAATGGCACTAATAAATAATGATAATGTCCAAGTCACATTAAAAGCAAATGTCTGAAAATCAAATGAAGTGACTGCAAGTAACAATTCTCTTCCTGAATCTAAATATGATGTAAAAAGCAATATGAGGTGTGCTGCTAAACTTTGCTTAGAGACTTGTAAACCTATAACAGCAACTATCACTAAGATGACTGGCATAATCTCAGCTAAACGATCGAAAATATTCGTTCCCCCAACGTTTTCTATCAATGTATAAATGGAAATAAACACTAAAACGAGTAGTGTTAACATGGGAGATAATACATTTTTAAAACTCTTGATAAATTTCATTTTTTTCCTCCTGTTTTGTTTTCATAGTTATTGTAACAAATCATAACTCATAATACGAGCAAAAGGCATTAAAAAAGCCCCTAAGGGCGTAGGTATCCAAACTCTGGATACATATGATGAAAATCCACTTTTATCATTAATAATGATTCAATTTCATGTAGTATTTGATAAAGAGATGCTCTTAGTTCAAATTCTTCTCTTGAAGTAGGTAATTGAGAATTTTTAAAATACTGCATTAATAAATCAAGTCTTTTCAACTGTCCAGTTGCACGATCATAAAGACCAATGTCATTTGCTAGTTCTTTAACATAATCAGATATATCCATAGCAAAAGGATGTAATTGCTTAATTTTTAACGCCTGCTGATACATATGTCTTATATATGATGATTGCTCTTTTCGCATGTGAAAATATGCAAGATAAGAATGATCATTTGAAAATAGAAGATCTTTATCAACAAGTTCAACTTCATCTATCGTTTGGTTAATCTTACGATCCAAAACAGAAAAATGACGGTAATATTCATCGTGATACATAGGATCCTTTAAAAGAATAGATAGCATAAATAAATGATCTCTAATGAGTTGATCGATGGAATGAACGTGTTTATCTAATTCTTTTTCTGATGATTGAGGATAAAATATATTGAAAAGCATTGCTATTCCTACAGCAATAAGAAGAATTGCTAGCTCATTACCAATCATGTTAAAGTTAAATTCACCTTCAGAAAGCAAATGGCTTACTAAAACAAGTGATAAAACAACTCCTTCATTTAGCTTTAGTTTAAACGAAACAAACGTAAAAATAATAATAAAAATAGCATAAACCCAAAAAACATAACCAAAAGAAATAAACATCAAAGTAGAAAGCATTAAACCAAAAATAGCATCAACAACTCTTCTTGCTGATGAGTATAGAGAATCCCTCTTGGTCATCGATATCGATAAAAGACCAACAATACCCGCTGTTAGCCAGTACTCTAAACCAAGTTCACGTGTCACAAGACTGGTTATAATACCAACAAGGCTCATCTTAATCGTGGTATGAAGGATACGCATCATTATTCCTCACTTTTTAGTTAAGCTTTTATAAGTCTCATAGAAAAGTTTGATATCGGATAAATCGAATGGTTTTTCTTTTTTCTCAATTCGAGATTTCAAGATTTCAATTTGTTCAAAAATGATTTGATGGATTTCATCAGAATAACACATCTGATCTTGATGTTGTATATATTCTTTCTCATCCAGTAAAATATATTTCCCATCAGGAAAAACCTTAATATCTAAATCGTAATCAATATACTTTACTGCTTCACCATCATAAAGATATGGGGAGGACAAATTACAGTAAAAATAGACACCATCTTTTTTTAACATACCAATAATGTTAAACCATAAATCCGTATAAAAATAGCAGATAGCAGGTTCTTTTGTATGCCAGCTTCTTCCATCTGATTCGATGACTTTTGTACGATTATTGCCTGTAACAAGCAAATGTTGATCTTGATATAAAACCATGGATTTTTTCCAGACACGATGTAGCTTTTTGTTATGTTTGTAGCTGTGTATGCAGACAGTCATACCGGTTGATAATTTCATAAAACCACCTCAAATGATGGTCATATTATATCATAAAAGAGATGATTCATGTTACATCTTACATTTTTAAAATGAGATGATAAAGGTGATAACAAGAATGAATTGACATTATCTTGTAATCGAGATATCCTATACGTGGTGATTACATGAATAACTTTATAAGTTTTGATAATAAAGAATCTTTTTTAAATTGGCTAGATCAAAACCATCCTACATGTCCTGGGTTTTTTTTAAGATTCGACAAAACAAAAACGACCTCAAGTTTAACTTATGAAGAAGCTCTCGATATCGCATTATGTTATGGCTTTATTGATGGTGTGACTAAAAAAATCGATGAAAATTTTTATACAAGATATTTTACCAAAAGATCTCAAAGATCCATTTGGTCAACAAAAAACAAAATCAGTGCTTTGCGCTTAATCAAACAAAACTTAATGAAACCGTCCGGTATGGAAGCTATATTGCTTGCTAAAAGTGATGGAAGATGGGATAAAGCAGACTTACCTCCTAAGGATTACAGTATTTCAGATTTTAATGAGTTATTAAATCCTTATTTTTTAGCTCAAAAGAATTTTCAAGCTTTTTCAAATTCGATAAAAAAAACATATGCAATGAGCTATTACACTCTTAAGAAACAAGAATCTAGAGATCGTCGTTTAAAGGTTATTATTGAACGTTTGGAAAACAACTTAAAACCTATGTAAAAAGAGTACACAAAAAAGTGCTCTTTTTCATAACTATTTATAAAAAATTGATACTCAAATTTTTTTTATAATCTAACAAATCCTCTAAATCCTCTAACACCATAATAAGAGTCTGCTCCATTATGGTAAATAAATACATTTTTATATCTACAATCTCCAAAAATTGCACCACCCAATTGCCTGATATTTTCATTTGTTTTAAGCCAACTCGAAGTTTTTAAATCAAGTGGTTCAATTTTTTGTATATAACGATATAATTCTTCATCAAGAATAGATATCCCCATCTCTTTTGCAAGTTCAAAAGCTGATGTGTTGGGGGGAAACTTTTTTCTGGATAACCGAGCTTCTTGATCATAACAAACATTTCTTCTTTCTAAAGGTGTTTCTTTTGAAAAATCAACAGCAATAATCTTGTTTTGATACATAATGAAATCAGGTTCGCCTTTTGTTTCTTCCATATGAATTAAGATATCAACAAGTTCTTCTTTTTGTTCAAGAATAGTTTTGATATCTTGCCATAAGATTTCTTGGTGTCTGTATTTATGTTCATTGAATCTATTTTCAAGTATAATAAAGAGTTCTTCTTTTAACATTGTTCTTCTCCCTTCATTCTTGAGTTCATTATACCAACAATTATAATAACAAGCTTTTCATAAGCATAAAAAAAACTCTAATTAAAGAGTTCTTTTCATATTTTTTTAAACTTATATTGATCTTTTAATATATATTCTGCATGCCTAATTTTATCTTTCGTCGGCTCTTCAATATGTTCGAGTGGATATTTAAATCCTAATTCTTGCCATTTTTTGATGCCCGCCTTATGATAGGGTAATACATCAATTCCAATCACGTTATTCAGTGTATCTATAAATGCTCTTAATCTTTTTAGATCTTCATCAACATCTGTCATCGTGGGTACTAAGACATGACGAATAACCATAGGTATCTTTTTCTCATCAAGCAATTTTGCAAATGCTAAGACTTGTCGATTCGAATTTTTAGTTAATATGTGATGCTTTTCTTCATCGATATGTTTTATATCGAGTAAAACTAAATCCGTATAGACCAACAGTTCTTCAACTAAGCTTTGATTTTTTAGATGATAAGTTCCCCCAGAGGTGTCTAAACACGTATGAATATCCCTTTTTTTCGCTTCTTTAAAAAGTTCTATTAAGAAATGAATTTGTAGTAAAGGTTCTCCTCCTGAGACAGTTAAACCACCTTTTTTATAAAAGCTACGATACTTATCATATTCAGTTAAAACTTCATTAACCGTCATAAGATGGTTTTGTTCAGTACTCCATGTATCCCGGTTATGACAATATTGGCATTGAAAAGGGCATCCTTGGAGAAATAAAACAAACCGAACCCCAGGACCATCAAATGCGCCAAATGTTTCTATGGAATGAACGTTGGCTTTTATTTCATTAAACAGATTCATGGAATGTTCTACTAATAACTTCTTTCTTTTGTTCGTCTGTTAAATTTCTAAAATTAACAGCATATCCTGAAACTCTAATTGTTAAGTTAGGATACTTATCAGGATGATGAAGCGCATCAACAAGCATTTCACGATTGAAGACATTCACATTGATATGATATCCACCACTAAGGAAGTAACCATCTAAAATATTAACAAGGTTTTCAACTTTAATATCCGTTTCATAAATAAAACTATCTACTGCTTCAACAACAGTCCCTTTTCCAAGAGCATCTGGAATAAGTGTGAAAGTATTTGAAATACCATCTTGACAACTTTCACATGGAATTTTTGAAACTGACAATAAGGACTTTAATGCGCCTGATTTGTCTCTACCATGCATGGGGTTTGCACCTGGAGCAAACGCTTCACCATATCTTCTTCCATCAGGTGTATTTCCTGTTTTCTTACCGTAAACGACATTTGAAGTAATCGTTAATACGCTCATTGTAGGTACAGATTCACGGTAAGTATATTGTTTTCTAATTTTATCCATAAATAATTCAACGATTTCGACAGCTAAATGATCGACACGGTCATCATTGTTACCATAGAATGGGAAATCTCCAACAGTTTCAAAATCAATAATTAAGTTTTGTTCATTAAATATAGGTTTTACTTTCGCATATTTTATTGCAGATAAAGAATCTGCAACAACAGATAAACCAGCAATACCGGTTGCGAAATTGCGCTTAACTTCTGCATCATGAAGTGCCATTTGTAATCTTTCATATGCATACTTATCATGCATATAGTGAATAATATTTAAAGC
>CAYJBI010000062.1:0-8673 GCA_964368345.1 uncultured Mariniplasma sp.
TGTTTATTATATCTAAACTTACACTATTTTTAGCTATTCTTATACTCATTTTTATCGTAGCATGGCCATTCTTGTATTATTATTTTTACTACGCTTTATTAAAAAATTATCACCCCAAGATTCAGGATTTTAATATTAAAATACCGTTTTGGACAGAAAGTACCTTGATTTCAATCATTTTACTTATCATAGGAATTGTTGTTCTTACGGTTATTTTTTAGGAGATTATTATGTTAATTAGTCTTATCATTATGATATTTACACTTTTTTTAGATCAACTAACTAAATATTTGGCAAGTACCTTGATTCCCCTTAATGGAGCCCATATCACTGTCATACCTCATTTGTTTGAATTATCTTATTTTCAAAATACAGGTATGTCTTTTGGATTACTTGAGGGACAACAATTATTATTTATGGTATTTACAGTACTTGCACTCGTTATATTTGGTTACTTGTTTTTAGATACTAACTACAAAAATAAAAAAGTTTATAGTCTGTCTATTGCGTTTTTTATTGCTGGAACACTAGGAAATGCTATTGATCGATCAATTTATGGATATGTGATAGACTTTATGCATTTTCCTTTCTTAGATGGTTTTTTAAATTTGATAGGATTATCAAATTTCTATAACAATTTAGCAGATATGTACTTAAGTGCAGCCATTGTTCTATTTGCTATCGATCTCTTTATTTTTGATGAAAAAAGAAAAAAGGAGAAAAAAAAGCATGAAGAAACAATTCAAGGTTGAACAAGATCATGTTGGTTTACGGTTAGATCAAGTTTTACTTAGTACACTATTTAAAGATAAGAGCCGTAGTTATGTTCAAAGACTTATTAAAGAAGAATCCTGTTTAGTCAATGGAAATGCTGTAAAGACTGGTTACACAATAAAACTGGGAGATCTTATTGAAGTTGATGAGAAACCTATTAAAAACCTGGATATGACAGCAGTCGACCTAAAACTCGATATTGTTTATGAAGATGATGATATTGTTGTTATTAATAAACCCCAAGGACTAGTAGTTCACCCTGCATCAAGTTACCATGAACCAACGTTAGTCCATGGACTTTTACACCAAATTGATGAATTATCATCTATTAATGGTGTAGTTCGTCCGGGTATTGTTCATCGAATTGATAAGGATACTTCAGGATTATTAGTTGTTGCTAAAAATGACCAAAGCCATCAATTCTTATCTGATGAACTCGTTAAACACGCAATTACTAGAGAATATATAGCTCTTGTCTATGGAAATTTCAATGAGGAAGAAGGAAGTGTGGATGCTCCAATTCAAAGACATCCTCAGAATCGTTTAAAAATGGCTGTTGTAGCAACTGGTAAGCATGCTAAGACACATTTTAAAGTTCTTGAAAGATTTGGAAATTACACCTTATTACGTTGCCAATTAGAAACTGGAAGAACACATCAGATTAGAGTACATATGGCATTTATTCATCACCCAGTTGTCGGAGATCCTCTCTATGGACCCAAAGATGTTATTGGTGATAATGGACAGTTTCTTCATGCTGAAAAACTAACGTTAATTCATCCGACAAAAAAAGAGCAAATGAGTTTTTATGCACCATTGCCCTTAGATTTCGAAGAATTCTTGTCTAAACTTAGGAAAAATTCTGTTTTGTGATATTTTTAAAATTCATTTTAGCAATTAAGGATAGTGTTTGCTGTCCTTTTTTTTCAACAATTTCTTTAATTTGCTCATCAACTTCTTTGCTAGCACCTTTCATTAAGTCAACACCAAGTTTCTCGCTATACTCTTTAATTTTGACTAAAAATGCATATCTTGCAATAATAGAAGCAGCAGCCACACTTAAATGCACTTGCTCAGCTTTTGTGTGAAATTCTATATCACGATAAATTAAGGTTTCTTCTTTAATATAATTAAAGTATAATTGAGGTGTACAGAATTGATCTACAATTACTGGAACTTGATGTTCTATCTTGGAAGTAGTCTTTACAATGCCTTGATTATGTAATAAGGCTTTGATTTTATTCAAGTTATATCCTTTAGATGAAAGTTCGTTATACTTCCGTGGAGGTAATATTAATAGCGAATGAGTTAGACGTTTGGCTATTTTAGGAGCTATTGAGGCAATGGTCTTATCATTCATATTTTTAGAGTCTCTAACATTGAGAGATTCTAAATATGCGATATCAGGAATATCAACATAAGCAGAGCAGACAACGATGGGACCAAATACATCACCAGTACCTACTTCGTCTGATCCAATAGCTGCATAGTCTTCGCGATTAAGATGTTTCTTAATCGAAATCAATTCATGTGTAATTTCTACACCTTGTAATAAAACCTTTCCGGTTTTATAAGCTAGAATATCGATTGAGTTATGAACAGCATGAAAAAGAAGATAAGGATTATCATCTTTAATGACATGATATTGATAAACTCGATTGAGTTGTTCTAATTCAGTTTCATTGACATTTATCGTGTAGTATTTCACAAAATTCTTCTCCTATATATATCTATTATATCATAAAAAATGAAAAAAAGGTGTTACTTATGCGATTTATGACAAAACCCCTCGAACTACATCTTATTCTTGAAAAGGTGGCATCTCATGCAAAATCTAAAACGATAATGCAAGAGATATTATCGTTAGATCCAATGACTGAAGTGGATCTAATTGAAAGACATCTAACTGAAGTTAATGATATGTTGAGCCTTGTTGAAAGACAAGGTATTTTACCGCTTATCGAAGATTACGATATTCATGAACTCATCCAATATGCAAGCTTGGATAGAACATTGACTACACAAGAATTACTATACATTCGTTTATTCTTAATTATGGAAAGAGACGTCATTCGATATAAAAAAGAATATGAGAAGAATCGGATTAATGCTGGTGTGATAAAAACTTATCTTGATCAACTTCATAATAATGAATCACTACTTAAATATATCGAATCCATGATGGATCAAGATGGTCAAATTTTAGATGATGCGACACCTGAACTTTCTAGAATAAGAAAAGAAATGCACAAAATCGAAAAACAAATTCAAGAAAAACTACAGAAGCTTCTTGTAGATTACAATAGTTATTTAAATGAATTTGTTATTGTTATGCGTAATGATCGTTTTTGTATTCCGGTTAAGGATGCTTTTAAAAACAAGATTAAAGGTATTATTCATGATGTATCTGCATCAAAACAAACGGTTTATATTGAACCAGAAGCGACAAGACAATTAACTGCTGAAAGAGAATCATTAATTATTTCTGAACAAAAAGAAATTGAAAGAATAATTTATTTAATGTCTGAAGAAGTACATCATTATAAAGATGCGCTTAAAGATAATTTAGATCTTTTCTTAGTTTTAGATTTTAATCAATCTAAAGCTCTCTACGCAAAAGAAATACACGCGATTAAACCCTCTCTTAATAAAGAAGGAAAAATGGTTCTTGTTAAAGCAAAACATCCACTTTTAGATCAGAAAATGGCTGTTCCGATTCATGTTGAACTAAGTGATGATATTAGAACTCTCCTTATTACAGGACCTAATACTGGTGGTAAAACAGTCGCTTTAAAAACGGTCGGATTACTTACATTAATGACACAATCAGGGTTACTTATTCCAGCATCAGAAACTTCTCATATCGCAGTTTTTGATCAAATATTTGCAGATATTGGCGATGAACAGTCCATATTGCAGTCATTATCAACGTTTTCATCTCATTTAACCAAAATTATTATGATGATTGATGAGGTTAAAGATAATACCCTCATTTTACTTGATGAACTTGGAAGTGGAACTGATCCTAATGAAGGTGTATCCTTAGCTATGTCAATTCTTGATGAGTTGACAAAGTATAATATTCGTATGATGGTGACAACACATTACTCTGAATTAAAAACATTTGCATATGAAAAACAATACATGTCAACCGCATCTGTTGCCTTTGATAAAGAAACTTTAAAGCCGCTCTATTTTCTTCAAATGGGCACAACAGGATCATCTCATGCATTTCTGATTGCTAGACGATTAGGACTGCAGGAAAACGTTGTTTCGCATGCTGAACTTATTTATAAAGGTAGACAAACTGATCTTTCAAAAGTAATGGAAAAACTAAATGATGAAATGCTTTATCTTGAACGAGAAAAAGTACGTGTTGAAAGAGAATTAGAAGACGCATTAGAAGAAAAAAAAGCTCATAGACAAGCAAAAGATAAGCTTTTAAGGGAACAAGATCATATTATTCAAGTGACTAAAGAAAAAGAAGAAGCTAAATGGCAAAATCTAAAAGATGAAGTATTGTCAATTATTAGAGATCTACAAAATAAATCACAACTTTCTAATCCTGAAATAGCTGAAATCAAATATCAAATCAATCAAACCATTGGAAAAGATCAGAGTCATCGATTTATTGATGAAATGTCTGTGGGAGACGATGTGTTTATCGTTCCATATCAACAATATGGAAAAATCAAATCCATAAAAGATGATGACATCAGAGTTCTTTTTGGTAAGTTTGATATGACATTTAAAAATACAGATCTTCGAAAAGAAGAACCTAAAAAAGATTTGAAAAAAACGATACGACCAAAAAAGGCTCAAACAACACATGAACCTGTTCGTAAAGCTAATCTTGAGGTTGATTTAAGAGGATTTAGATTTGAAGAAGTCAAAGAAGAGTTAGATCAAGCTATAGATTCTGCGATGCTCACGGGGCTTCATACCTTGCGAATTATTCATGGTTTTGGTTCAGGTGCAGTTAGAAAAGCTGTTCATGATTATATAAGAACTTCACCTTATATTACTTCACATCGCTATGGGGGTGAAGGAGAAGGTTTGAATGGTGTCACCATTATTACGCTTAAATAAGAGCGTACCTCTTGAAATATAGGTGAATAAAACATATAATAGAAAGTGAAAAAATAATAAAGAAATGAGGAATATTTAATGATTGACTATCAGGGACAAAATTATCAAGAAGTTATTGGACAACAAGGTTTAGTTGTTGTACAGTATTTTGCAACATGGTGTGGACCATGCAAAATGTTGAAGCCAGTCTTAGAACAAATCAGCACTGAACTAACAGATGTTAAGTTCTATCGTGTTGACATTGACCTCTTTAGAAACCAAGCCATTGAAGCAGGTATTCGCAGCGTACCAACCGTTGTGCTATACAAAGATGGTGAAGAAGTAGATCGCCAGTCAGGTTATCAACCTAAAGAACGCGTCCAAGCTTGGATGAATCAGTTCAAATAATTAAAGCACGCAAGTGCTTTTTTTATTCACTTTTTATGCTATTTACGGTATAATAAATAGAGGTGATCTGATGGATGGATTTCTTTTCATCGACAAGCCAGTAGGTATGACAAGTCATGATGTTGTCGCTAAAATAAAACGTAAGTTCAAGATAGATCGAATCGGACATACCGGGACGCTTGATCCATTTGCAAGTGGCCTTTTAATTCTCTGTTTAGGTAAAGCAACCAAACTTGCTTATCTCTTTTCAGAACTAGATAAAGTTTATGAAGGAACTATTGTATTTGGTAAACATTATGACACCTATGATACAACAGGAAAAATCCTTAAAACTGATCATCCAAGCTTGAATGATGTTGATATCCTCAGAGCAATGAATAGCTTTGTAGGTGGTTATGATCAAGTTCCACCGATGTATTCAGCACTTAAGATTGATGGCCAAAAGCTTTATGATATTGCAAGAAAAGGCGAAGAAGTAAAAAGAGAACCTAGGAAAGTAAGGATTTATCAATTTGATAAGACTTCACTGTTAAATAAGAATGAAATAACTTTTATTTCACATGTTTCCAAAGGAACGTATATCAGAAGCCTTGCTGTTGATTTAGCTGAACGATTAAATACATTAGGAGCATTATCAAGACTTAGAAGAATGAGTGTTGGAAGTTATAGCATTAAAGATGCTAAAACCATTGATGATGTTACTTCTGGGGATTTGTATCCTTTAACTACATATTTTAAAGATGTACAAAGTATTATTCTTAATGATTACATGATTAAACTAGTCAAGAATGGCATTTATTTGGATGAACGTCAAATTAAAACAATGCATCCTTTTATTGTTAAAGATGAAAATGAAAACATCATTGCATATTACACCATTAGTGAAGGTTACAATTACCGTCCTGTGGTTATTTTCTAAGGAGCTTTATGAAAATTATAACTGCACCATATAACTTAATACAAAATAAAGAACCTTTAACAATTACCATAGGTAACTTTGATGGTCTTCATTTAGGTCATCAGCAATTGATTGAAAGAGTTCTTTCATATAAAGATACTTTGCATGGTGTCATGACATTTGATCCTCACCCCTCATCTGTTTTAAGAAGACAACCATTTAGAACACTCACACAAAGAGCTGATAAAATTGAATTATTTTCAAAATATCCACTGGACTACGTCTTTATTATCGATTTTAATATGGTCTTTTCTGAATTGAGTGTCGATCTTTTTATAACATTTTTAAGAAATATAGGAGTGAGAAGAATTATTATTGGTAGAGATGCACGATTTGCATATCGCGGTGAAGGTACGATTGCTGATTTGAAGAAGTATTTTTTTGTAGATGTAGTGGAAGATCTTGTTTACAATCATACCCGTGTATCAACAACGTATATAAAAGATTTTCTTTCTACAGGCGATTTAAGTTCAGCAAGAAAACTATTAAATCGTCATTACGATATTAAAGGTGTTGTTGTTCATGGAAACAAAATAGGACATAAACTAGGCTATCCCACAGCAAATATCAACTACGATAATTACTTTTTACCAAAAAGTGGTGTATATTATGTTAAAGTTAAAATCGAAGGTAAAACGTATCATGCTATGGCAAATATCGGTAATAATCCAACACTCAATTTTAGTTTTGAAAAAAGACTTGAAATCTATATATTCGATTTTAATCAGAATATTTACGATAAAATCATTGATATCACGTTTATTCACTATTTAAGACAAGAACTTAAGTTTAGAAATAAAAAAGAACTTATTGAGCAATTACAAAAAGATGAAAGTGCTATTCGAAAGTTAATCATCTAAAAAAAGATATGTTATAATAGAGTTAATGAGGTGATTATATGAAACTAATTATCGCTATCGTATCAAATGATGACGCGAATAAAGTTCAAAAAGCTTTAGTTAAGGATCGTTTTTTCTCAACAAGACTTGCTACAACAGGTGGTTTCTTAAGAGCAGGAAACGTCACATTTATGATTGGTGTGAATGATGAAAAAGTTCCACAAGCATTAGAAATCATAGAAGCTCATAGCAAAAAGAGAACTAAATTGGTACCCAACACCATCGTCAATGAGTTTGGTTCATTCTCAGCTCTACCTATTGAGGTTGAAGTTGGTGGTGCTACAGTATTTGTAGTCAATGTTGACCAATTTGTTAAAATTTAGTTGAATTGTCTTGCATTTTGTAAGAAAAATGCTACAATAAAAAAGGCGGTAACAAGGATTGTGGAAAGCCAACCCATTCTTTAGTTATTCGAGAAAGGAAATATAACATGGCAATTAGTAAAGAAAAGAAGAATGAAATCATCAAGGCATATGCAACCAAAGAAGGCGACACAGGTTCACCTGAAGTCCAAATCGCAGTTTTAACTGAACAAATCAATCAGTTAAATGCTCACCTTCAAATTCATCAACATGATTTTCATTCACGTCGTGGTCTCTATTTGATGATTGGTCAAAGACGTCGTTTACTCAATTACTTGCGTAATCAAGACGTTAATCGCTATCAGACACTCATCACTAAGTTAGGTATCCGTCGATAAAAAGGTTGCGCAAGCACCTTTTTTTTTATTTCCTATACTTTCATTCAAATTTGTGGTAATATAAATAAGGCTATGAATAGATAAATAGACATATAAAATGAAGGAGATTTTATATCATGCAAAAAAAGATTTATGAAACAACGCTTGGCGGTAGAGTACTACGCGTTGAAATTGGTGAAGTTGCTAAACAAGCAGCTGGATCAGCAATGATCACCTATGGTGACTCTACAGTATTAAGTGTTGTAACTGCTAAAAATGAAGCTTCAACTCAAGATTTCTTTCCCCTCATGGTTTTATATCAAGAGAAGCTTTATGCAGCAGGAAAAATCCCTGGAGGATTTTTAAGAAGAGAAGGACGTCCTTCTGAACATGAAACATTAACATCACGTCTTATCGATCGTCCTATTCGTCCATTATTCCCTGAAGGGTTCAAAAACGAAGTTCAAATCGTTAATACAGTATTATCAAGTGATCCTGATTGTACAACTGAAATTGCATCTCTAGTAGGTTCATCGATTGTTTTAGGAATTTCAAACATTCCATTCAATGGACCAGTTGCAGGTGTTCAAGTCGGTCGAGTTAATGGTGAGCTTATTATCAACCCAACAGTTGAACAACAGGCAAATTCGGATATTGAATTAACTGTTGCAGGTACGATGGATGCTATTAATATGGTTGAAGCTGGTGCTAAACAAGTATCTGAGGAAGATATGTTAAAAGCAATCATGTTTGCACATGCAGAAATCAAGAATATTTGTGCATTTATTAAGACAATTGAAAATGATAATCCAGTTGTCAAAATGGATTATGAAACAAAAAATATTGATCCAGAAGTTAAGAAATTAGTTGATGCTTATGTTAAAGAA
>CAYJBI010000063.1:0-8393 GCA_964368345.1 uncultured Mariniplasma sp.
ATAATCTGTGATCGTAAGCCTTTAAACGAATTTTAATTACATCTTTTGCCATTTTTTAAGCTCCTTTCGCCTATAATCTTGTATAGACTTGCTCCATGAGAAAACCTGACCTATAGACAACGGCTATCCGTGTGTCAGCAACCTCCCATTTCACAGCCTACTCGCATTTACACACGAGCGTTATTATTATATAAGAAAAGCCAAGTGATTGCAACCCTTAAGAGCAATTTCCTTGGCTTTTTAGTTAATTTTACTCATTCTCATCATTGTTTGAGTTATTATTTTTCTTTTTTTCTTCTTCTTTACGTTTTAAGTGTTTCTTTACTTTTTGGTATAGACCATAAGGTCGTTTTGCTCCAGGAGGTTGATTAGATCTCTTTTTTAGTTCTCGATAGAATAAGGTTCTTTCTCGATCACTATGGTATACACCAATGTATTTCCCTTTACCATGTGCTTTTTTTTCAATCACACCTGCAAAATCCAAAAGCGAATGTACAGGTATCACAAATTCATCGTATCCAGCAATAAGTAATCTCCTAAAGACGCTATTTGTTTGTAGAGTTAACCCTTGAAGAATGATACGTTGTTTATCTTTTGGCCGATATATAAGTTTTGTATATTGTAAATCTGCATAGATATTATGACCATAAATCATTTCTCTTGTCACTGATTCTCTTGAAAGAATAAAGTTTGGAATATATCGCTGACAAAGATTGTCTAAATTAATAACGAAACTATCAATATTATGTAAAAAATCCATTTCATGCATTGCAATTTCGTCATCACATTCGAATGAAAACTCTATATTATTTTTATTATTATAAACATGTAAAGCATCGTTCATGTGTGATTTCCAAGTTTCATACTCTACTTGAAATTGAACATAAGGTACAGAAATGGTAATACGTTTATTCGGATAATCTTGTGAGATACTTGATAAAGCACTTGTTAAATTCTCGTAATAGTCAGGATATTTTTCTAAAGTATCTCTATTTGTTCTTTTCGAACCTAAATCAGCTACATCAAAATAAGAATCAAACCCAGGTAATCTAACTATAACTTCATCACCTTTGAAATGCTTAAAAATATAGCTGAGTCTTTTTTTCCATTCTTCTTCAGTAAGAGGGGACCCTTTAGCAGCCATAACTGCATCTGTATAATATACTAAACCTTGATTAAATAATGGGGTTCGTCTCGTGACTATGACATCCCGATAATTTGAAATCATAGCATGGACTTTATACTTAGAACCTACATAAGGATTCATAAAGTATGACTTCCCTTTTTGTTCCCAGTATCTCTTTTTCAATGTATCGATACTTGTTTTAGAGGGATTTACCTCTACTGTTTTTTGCTCAAGGTCAATAAGGACATGTTCACCTTGCTTAAGTTCCCCTTGATATTTGACAATCGGTTTTTGATAGTGAATAGCAAAATGGTTAAACTTAATTTGTTGATTGTTTTCTCTATAGATAATACCTTGTAAACGATCACTTGGATCGAAAAAGACTTCTGGCATAAATTGATCAATCACAAGTATAAAATTGTAATACATATCTTCTTGAATTTTTTCTAATAAGATTCTACGTATGTGTGATTGAATCCGTAAATCTATTAGTTTAATATATTCGATAGCTTTTAAAGTTTTCTTCTTTGCGGCTCCCTTTAAATCATGATCACTTAACTTATCAAGACTCTCTCTAATAACTAAATGATAAGCTTCACTAATGGTTATTTTTTTTCTTAAAACATTTCTGTAGACAAAGTTATTCGTATCATAATTATGTATTAGTGTCTCCATAACTTTTACTGAACTTTTTACAGGATGTGATTTCATAAAACAGTCTAAGGTCTCATACCTCTTGATATCATCTACGATAAATGATAACAAATCATCCAATAGACGTCTAATTGATCCTATATTAAGCCCATTCAATATTGATTTTTCATTGTAATGAACTACTTTACCAGACGCCCAAGGTTTGGATATTAACTTTGTATTTAATTCATCTTCTTTTAATCGTTTTTGTTTGATTTTTTTTGTTTTTGTGTTTTGGAAATGCATAAATCCTCCATCATGTTATATTTGTAGTGTGTATTTTGCAGAGCCAATTATTCCAGCATCGTTACCTGTTTTTGCAAGTATAAATGGGACATCAATTGTTCCAAATCTTGCGTATTGCTTATAAAATTTTTCAATTTTATCAATAAGTATTTGTCCAACTTTAGCTATTCCTCCTCCTATTATAAAAATATCAGGATCTAAACTAACCGACAAAACACTTGCGCTTAAAGCAATATATTGTGCAACACGTTCTAAAACTCGTATACCAATAATATCTGCTTGTTTTGCTGCATCAAATACAGCTTTTACTGTTAAATTAGAGAAATCAATACTACTTTGTAATGTTAATGATAATTCTTTAGCGTAATTTAAAATCGCTTTTGTTCCACAAGCCTGCTCTAAGCAACCAGTTTTTCCACATCCACATACTTCTTTTCCTTCAAAAATTGGCATGTGACCTATTTCTCCACCAGAGCCAGTCCTTCCCTCAACAATATTACCGTTAATAATAATACCACCGCCTACACCGGTACCAAGCGTATAAAAAATAGCATTATTATAAGGTTTATCTAAAGAATAGTTTTCACCATATGCTGCGATGTTTGCATCATTAGAAACAACGACTTTCACATGATTAGGTAAAAATTCTTTAAATGTAGAAATAATATCAAGGTTCGCCCAATGAAGGTTAGGGCACTTTACAACAAAACCATTTTTAACGGGACAAGGAACGGCTAGTCCGGCTCCAATAATATCGTCAAATGAAAGCTCATTAAGACTGATCATTTCTTCCATAAGCTGTCTTGCTGCACAAAAAACTGATACCATGTGGTTCTCTCTAGGGGTAGGTATTTCTTTCTTCGCGATAAGTTTAAATGGTTCAACAGTAAAAAGGCCAATCTTAATATTTGTACCACCAACATCAATACCAAAGGTATACTTCATTTCAATTCCTCCATACTTTTATGATTATACTATTTGTAAATTGAAAAATAAAGGGGGGTAAATCATTTTCTATAAAAAAGAGCACAAACAAGTGCTCATTTCATATACTAATACTGGTTTTTGAAGTATGCACTTATATTTTCTAAAGACTTCATAAGTACTTTATCTTTTTCTAAATCCATATCCTTAAACAATGAAGAAATCATTTCATCGTGAAACTCATCATGAATTTTTAATACATTAAAAGCTAAATCAGTAAGTTTAAGATACACTTTGCGTCGATCGGCTTCATCACGTTCTCTAACAATATGACCTTTTCTCACTAAAACGTTCACAGATGTTGTTAATGTCCCCAATGTGACGCGAAGTTTATGGGCAATGTTCCCCATAGTTGGAACCTGAACATTACGTACAGCTTCTAAAACATGAACTTCTGTCATAGATAAACGAACGCCTTTTTTCTTTAAAATATCTGCTTCAATACTGAGTATCTGATTGAATACATCAACAAGTAGTTCATTGATTACTTCCTTGGGTGAAACCACAGTAACGACCACCTTTATAATACAATATATCCAACACCAAGAGTTCCAGGACCAGCATGAGCACCAACTACTGGTGTTAGTGGAACTAACTCTACAACAACATCTGGGCGAATAGTTTGTATCTCTTTTTTTATTTCTTTTGCTTTTTCAATATTGTTTGTATAAGCAATAAACATGACAACATTTTTACCATCTATATCGTGTTTCACTACTTCAATTAAACGTTGCTGAGCTTTACTTGTAGTTCTTATCTTTTCAAACGGAACGAGACTTCCATCTCTTTGGACATGAAGTAAAGGTTTTATCTTCAATAATGTTCCTAAAAATCCACTTGCTGCAGATAGACGACCATTTTTAACTAAGAATTTTAGTGTATCAACAAGAACATAGATATATATATTATCTCTTATTTTCTCTAATTTATCAATGATGTCTCTCGTTTTGTATCCGTTTTTAATCATTTTGATTGCTTCAATGACTAAGAATGCCTCTCCATATGAAACACTTCTAGAATCAATTACATAGATATTAATGCCTGGAACCATATCTTTTGCTAAAACTGCTCCTTGATATGTTCCACTTAACTTTGATGATATAACAACTACAATAACATCAGTAAAACCTTCTTCTTTTAATTCTTCATACACACTAGCAATTTTTCCTGTAGACGTTTGTGATGTAGAAACATCAATATCTGGATTTGATTGAATGATATCATAAAACTCCCCAGCTTGAATATCAACATAATCTTCATATTCTTTCCCACCAAGATTCAACGTTGATCTAATCATTTTCACAGGATAGTCTAGTTTTAAATAATCAACTCCAGAATTTCCACAAACAACTAACCCTATTTTTTCACTCATTTATATTTTCTCCTTCAAATTATTTGAATTTCAAACTATGACACTATTCATATGATAACATATTGAAAAAAAATATCAAGAGAAATGTTGATTTATGTAAAAATATTGATAGATTCCAGTTGAGAAATCGCAGTCAGCGAATCTTGCTCCTTAATATGTTTATGTATAAAACTCGCTAATAACTCAATTTCTCTATAGTTGTACTCTATATTTTCTGAATAACTAAATTTATTCAGTCGATCATATTCAGGTCTATAAACTAAAACATAATTAATAAGCTTGACTTGAGTATCAATCATATTAGCCAATACTTGTCTGTGTGAAATTGAATCCTGTAACTTTTTTGTGTATCTTTCTTCGCTTCTTCTTTCTTCTTGATTAAACATACCAAACTCCAAAACTATAATGAGTCTATCATAAATAACTAAGTAGTCTGTTCTCATGTGGTTTCCATACACTAACGGATACTCCATAATAACAACTAGTTTCTCACCATTCATACCTTTTTTAAATAAATTAATTATTACTCGTCTCATGATGATAAGTGTATCCATCCACGTAATCACTTCTTCATCCTTTAACATCCATATCGTCAGTTGGTTTTTTTCAAATTGTGTTTTTAGTTCGGTAAATTGTGTCGTTTTCTTGTATACTTCCGCTCGTTCTTTTAATAACTGTTTTTCAATCCTCCAACCCATTTTTTCTAGAGATTCCGTAAAAGAATTAATCATTGCCATTCCTGAAAATTGATACATACATTTAATACTCATTTTCTCACCTCGCTTAATAATAGAGTTTTTTTGATGAAATTACTTTATTTTGAGATTATATTTTGATAATTTATCGACAAAAAGAAAAAGTCCAGCCAAAAACTGAACTTTCTTATAATCTTTTTCTATTTTTATTATTTATTTATTTTTGATTTCAGCAATAAATGTTGATAAAGTATCTTTTGCATTTCCCAAGAAAAAATGAACATGATTTTTTTGATATAAGGAGTTATTAACTCCTGAATACCCTGGTTTCAAATCATAGTTAAAGATAAAAACTTGTTTTGCTTCATCAGCATTTAATATTGGCATACCATAAATCGGAGTGCCTTCTTTGTCTCTTGCTGATGGGTTAATCACATCGTTAGCACCAACAACAATTACAACATCTGCATCCTTAAACTCTGGATTAATTGTATCCATATCATACAAATCGTCATAATCTATGTCTACTTCAGCGAGTAATACATTCATATGTCCTGGCATTCTGCCAGCTACAGGATGAATCGCAAATTTAACACTTGCTCCATTTTTTTTAATTATATCAGCGAGTTCTTTTACAACAAATTGTGCTTGTGCTATGGCCATCCCATATCCAGGAATAATGATAATATTTTTTGCCTCTTTGATTACCTTATAAGGATCTTTTGTGCTTTCATCTGTCTTAATCTCTGCAACAACATTTTTTTGATTACTTACATTAACCGTAGTTTTTCCAAGTAATATATCTATTAATTTTCTATTCATTGCTTTACACATGATTTGAGTTAATAATAGACCAGATGCACCAACAATACCAGCAATTGAAACAAGTAAAACATTTCCAATCGCGAGCCCAGAAATTGCACCAGCAACACCAGATAAACTATTCAATAACGAAATTGCAATAGGCATATCTGCACCGCCAATTTTAAACGTAAACAATAATCCAAACAAACCAGACAAGATTAAGCCTAATGCTATTATAATTGCTGGATTTAATGAAAAAATTGGAGAAACAACTATAAGTCCACCCATCAGTATACTAAGTATACTTAGAATCAGCGTATGATGCGGAAGACTTAAAGATTTTTGCTTAATAATCTGTGACAATTTTAAAGCAGCAATTAAACTCCCCATAAAAGTAAGCATCCCAATGACTATAGCAATAATAGCTGTAATTTGTCCAAATACTGAATGGTCTGCACCAATTTCATAGAGAGCAAAAACACCAACTATTGTCGAAGCTAGACCACCAAGACCGTTAAGAGTTGCAACTAATTGAGGTGTCTGTATCATCTTTGTTTTAAGTGTGATTATAATTCCAATACCGGTACCGATTGCAATGTAGATATACAATAACCAAATATCGAATACTTCATTTTTTATCAGTGTAATTATAACGGCAAGCAAAATACTAAATGCACTAATGGTATTACCTAATCTAGCACTCTTTACTTTACCCATTAAATAAATACCAAACATAACAAATAAAACCAAAATCCCTGAAATACTGTAAAAAACGACAGAATTATTTAAGAATTCTATAATGCTATTCATCTTGTTTTACCTTCTTCTTAAACATTTTCAGCATTCTATCAGTAATACCAAAACCACCAACAACATTAGCGGTTGCTACTATGATAGCAATTCCTCCAAATATACCAGAAAGAATGGGATTACTTTCTTTCAACCCAATTGATGTTGCAATTAATGCCCCAATAAGTGTAATACCAGAAAGAGCATTCATACCACTCATGAGTGGAGTATGTAAAAGAGATGGTACATTATTGATTAGGAAATAACCTACAATCGTAGAAACAAGAAAAATTCCTATAAGTGTCAGTTCAAGTCCCATTATTTAAGCCCCATAGCTTCAAGCGTACCTTCATGAACTAATTTTTCTGCATGACAAACTAAAATGGATGAAATAATTTCATCGTTAAGATCAATTTGAACTTTATCGTTTTTAACGAGATACTTAAGCAGATTATAAACATTTTGAGAGAACATCCAAGTTGAAGATGTTGGAATCATACCAGGAATATTCTTTGTGCCATCAATAGAAACACCATGAGCGTTAGTTACTTCTCCAGCTTTTGTTAAACTACAATTGCCGCCTTGATCAATTGAAACGTCAATGATATATGAACCAGGCTTCATTGTTTTAACCATTTCTTCATCAATTAAAATAGGGGCTTTTTTACCAAAGACTAAAGCCGATAAGAAAATGATATCTGATTTAGAAACAATGTCTTTTAAGTTTTCTTTCTCCACGGTGATCCATTCATTAGTAAGTTTATTAGCATGTTTACCATCTATGCTAACAGCTATCTCACACGGTACACCAGTATCAACAATACGAGCACCTAAAGATAAAGCTTGTTCATTTGCCTCAGAACGAATATCCGCAGAATAAACAATGGCACCTAAACCTTTCGCTGTAGCTATGGCTCGAAGACCAGCAACTCCAGTACCAATCACTAAAACTGTTGAAGGTTTTATCATTCCTACTGCTGAACCAATCATTGGTATAAATTTACCAACATGATTAGCAGCTATCAAAATACCTTTATATCCAGCACATGTACTCATTGATGATAGTGCATCCATGGATTGTGCACGGCTTATTCTTGGAACTCCATCCAGAGTTAATGCTGTTATTCCTTTTTGAGTCAGTTTATTTATCATTTCATGATTATTGGGTGATGCTGGATGCAGAAATGTAATAAGAGTTTGACCCTTATGCATCATGTCAATTTCATGCATGTTTAATTTTTCATTTAATTGTGGCTCTTTTACTTTTAAAATTACATCAGCTTTTTTATAGATTTCGCTTGGGCATTCAACCATTTCTGCACCAGCTAATTGATAGTCTTGATCATGGTAAAACGACATTTCACCTGCGTTATTCTCGACCAACACCTTATGTCCATCTTGAATCATTTTTTTAACAGTCTCTGGAGTCGCGGAAACTCGATACTCTCCATGAAGTATTTCTCTTGGAATACCTATTATCATAACAATCGCCTCTTTTCACTTAAAAATATACCATTTTTTATACTGAATGGCAAGCGCTTTCATCAACCTTTAGGATAAATTTAGATACTTTTAATTGACACTATATAAATAGTCTATTTTTTTTAAACAATGTAAACGTAAAAAAGAAACACTGTATCAAAAGAAAACCACTTAGAGGATTGCTCTAGGTGGTATTTTTGCA
>CAYJBI010000064.1:0-8252 GCA_964368345.1 uncultured Mariniplasma sp.
TAGAAAACCTAATTTATTAACATGTTATTCGTTTTTAAAAAAACATGTACCAGATGACTTATTACATAAAATCATGATTGATAATCCTAAAAAGATATTAGATGCAATGGCAAATTAACATTGCATTTTTTTTAATAAAATCGTCAATCATACGAACTTTGCTTCTTTCAAAAATGAGTTATGAATGCTATAATGAATTATAGTAGAAGGAGTATCGACTTATGTTTGTAGAAATGTCTAATCTCTATTATTTTATTTATATTGCAGTTGCTATTGTTTTAACATGGGTTGCAATTAAATTTTTAGATGAAAAATCAGAAAAATTTAGATATTGGTTTATCTATGGACTTATATTGGGAAATCTTTTCATTCATTTTGCAAAGGTACTGATCTATCCATATTCAACAATCCCATTTCCAGAAATTATAACCAAAGTCTCATTTGAAAATATTTGTGCTGTATCTGCACTTTTATTTCCTGTTTTATTTTTTGCAAAAAATAAGACTTTAAAAGACTATATGGTCATGGTAGGGGTTGCTTCAGGTATAATTACATTTTTATATCCAATCGATGCGATGAGTGAAATGTTTAATGCTACTGTGATCGGTGTTAAACCAGCGTTTCATATCGAAGTCATTCGCTTTTATACATCTCATTTTTTAATCTTTTTAGCACCTTTTTTAATACTTCATTATCGTATACATGAACTATCTGTCAAAAGAGCTTATAAAGCGCCATTTATGTTATTAAGTATACTTATTATCGTTTTTATCAATGAAGTGATTGTTACATTCTTAGGATGGGTTCCAAAAGAACAACTTTTTGATCCAGCATATAGAAATCCTTCATTTGTTTTCGGCATTCGAGGTGACTTATCAGGGTTAGGTATGATATTAGGTGTCTTAGTTCCAACCTTTTTTAGAGTAAATCCATTTTTTGCAGGCGAAGCTTTCTTTCCGGTTTTATGGTTACTTTTTCCTGCTTTAATCTACGGGTCATTGATTGCACTTGTGTTTATGCTTATTTATGATCATGAAGAAACTCTCATGGTTTTACGCATACGTCAACGTCCTAAAGAAGATACAACAAAAGTTGTTGAGTAATACGTTTTATTAAGTTTCATCCATATACTAAGTGAAAAAGGAAAATAGATTATGAATGAAAGACCTAAAGGATATACGTATACAAAAGCACATCAAATTTATGTTTCTTATTGGAAAAATGGTGCTTGGGATGATGGTGTTTTAAGTGATTCGGATCGTTTAACAATCTCCGGGGTTTCAACTTCTTTACATTATGCCCAAGAATGTTTTGAAGGATTGAAGGCATATCGTAGAAAAGATGGTAGAATTCAACTTTTTAGAGTATTAGATAATGCTAAAAGATTTCAGTTGTCTTCAGAATATTTGATGATGCCTACGGTACCTGTTGAAAAATTTGTTGAAGCTGTAAAACGTGTAGTAAAGGCTAATCAAGATCTTGTTCCACGTTATGGGTTTAAAGATTCTCTTTATATTCGACCATTTATGATTGGTGTTGGAGATAATTTAGGACTTCGTCCTGCACCTGAATATATGTTTGTTGTGATTGTATCTCCAGTTGGATCTTATTTCGATGGAGAATCAAAACCAGTTGATCTTGTTGTCTCAGAGTATGATCGTGCTGCACCTCATGGTACTGGGCACGTTAAGGTCGGTGGTAATTATGCGGCATCACTTTTTGCTCAATCAAAAGCACGAAAACAAGGATATGCAGATTGTATATTTTTAGATCCTATCTCGCATACAAAAATCGAAGAAGTCGGAGCAGCTAATTTTTTTGGAATAACTTTCAAAAATGAATATATTACACCTAAATCTCCTTCCATACTTAATAGCATTACCAATCGTTCGTTAAAATATTTAGCTAAAGAAGTTTTAGGACTCGATGTGATTGAAGGAGATATTTATATTGATCAGTTACATGTATTAAAAGAAGCGGGAGCGTGTGGTACTGCGGCTGTTATTACACCCATAGGTTCCATTACACATCAAGATAAGAAACATGTTTTCCCAACTTCAACGCATATGGGAGAATATACTAAAAAGCTCTATGATTTATTAACAGGAATTCAATTTGGAGATGAAAAAGATCCCCAAGGATGGATTACACTACTTGACTAGAGGCTAATTATGAATAACAAAAATCATCAACTTTATCAATTTGTAAAAAAGAATATTTCTTTAATAACTATTATTTTTTCGATTATATTTATGTTGGTTGATTTTTTGTTGATGCGAGTAGTTATTGCTCACAACCAATTAGCTTTTTCTCATCTTATGTACATTCCTATCATTCTTATGGGAAGTATCAACGGTGGAGTTGTTGGTTTTATAACAGGTCTTATCGCGGGTCTACTTGTAGGTCCTTTAATGCCTTATAATACTGAGACAGGAGCTCCTCAGTATTGGTTAGATTGGGTGGTTAGAATGTCGATAATGATATCAGCAGGGACAATTACTGGATTGTTTTATCGTCATTTCAAATCATTGAAAGAGCAAATAATAGATATGGAACTAAAAAATCCTGATTCAGGGATTCATAATTTGAATTTTCTTAGAAAAACAACACTCGTTAATCGAGAAAACTATACGGTTGCATCCATTATTATTTCAAATCAAGAATCGATATCTGAAGTTTCTGGATATGAAGCTTATTACCAATATTTAAGAGATATTGAATCGACTTTTAAAAAGAAATACATGAATACAATGGTTATTCAACCAGCGATTAATCATTTATGGGTTATTAAACCAACGATAGATTTTAAAGCAGAAGTTCAAGGATATCTTTCTGTCGTAACAGAATCAGCTTCAAAATCTGAACATCCGCTATTTGTGGATTATGCCATTGGTTTTTTTCAACAAAAACACTTAAAAGAAAAAGATATCTCCAAATATTTTATTCAATCTGACATTGCAGCAAGAGAAGCTCGTGCTAAGAATTTGACACATATGACCTATTCTGATGTTCAAACAAATCGTCAATTTGAATATGAGCTATTGACTGATTTTAATAAAGCTCTTCATGATGGTTCGATATATTTAATGTATCAACCTAAAGTTGATTTAAGAACAAAAAAGCCTACAGGTTTAGAAGCATTAATTCGATGGGAACATAAAGCTAAGAAAAGCATCTATCCTGATCAATTTATACCGGCTGTTGAAAAAACAAATATGATTCATGAAATGACATTACAGGTTTTCAGATGGTCACTAAGTTATCAAAAAAGACTAAATGATGTCGGTATTTATATACCAATATCCATCAATATTTCAACACGAAACTTATATGATGAAAATTTCTTTAAAAAAATGATGAATATCGTGAATCAATTTCAAGTTAAACCTCAATATGTTGAACTAGAAATTACAGAAAGTATTTTAATGGATAATCCAGACATAAGCAGAAAAGTGCTTGAGCAATTTGCGAGTGAAGGTTTCACTATTTCTATTGATGATTTTGGTAAGGGGTATTCTTCCTTAGCATATCTATCTCAATTCCCAATCAATACGATTAAAATTGATCGTATGTTTACAAGACAAATACTTGTTAATCCAACAACCCAGCATATCGTTAAAGCGACGATTGATCTTGCAAAACAACTAGGTTATGAGGTTTTAATAGAAGGTATTGAAGATAAAGAAACTTCTGATTTATTAGAGCGTTTAGGCTGCAATTCTGCTCAAGGATATTTTTTCTCAAAACCTAAAAACGAAGATGATATTACCAAATATCTAAGACAATATAGACAAACATAAACATATATACTAGACATATCAAACATAATAATCTTGAGGTGAAAGCATGGATATACTTTTTTTAGAACCCGTATTTAAGGAACGTATTTGGGGTGGAGATAAATTAAATACCCGTTTTGGATATCAATTACCCTATAAAAAAACAGGAGAATGTTGGGCTATTTCTGCACATGTAAATGGATCATCAATTATCAAAAATGGTCGTTTCAAGGGAAGAACTCTTTATGATCTTTATGATAAAGATCGTGAACTTTTTAATCATCTAGATTCGCCAAGATTTCCACTTCTTACCAAAATACTTGATGCAAATGATGATTTATCTGTACAAGTTCATCCGTCTGATTCATATGCATTAGAAAATGAAAATGATTTAGGAAAAACTGAGTGCTGGGTTGTTTTAGAAGCTGAACCTGGTTCAAAAATTATTTATGGACATCATGCGAAAACAAAAGAAGAGTTAAGACAAATGATTTCTAATAATCAGTATAAAGAGTTACTCATCGAAAAAGAGGTAAAAGCTGGTGATTTTATCTATGTTCCATCAGGAACAATCCATGCCTTAGGGAAAGGGCTTTTAATATTGGAAACTCAACAATCATCCGATACAACATATCGCCTCTATGACTATGATCGTATGGATGATCATGGCAACAAAAGAGAGTTACATATTGATAAATCCATCGAAGTAACAACGGTTCCTCATATTGATGCTACACCTAAACCTAAAATCTTGACTTATAAAGAATCAATCATTACGCGTTATATTTCAAATGAATTCTTCACTGTTGAAAAATGGTCAATTAAGGGTGAACTTAATCTAAAGTCAAATCATTTTAAACTTATTTCTGTGATTGAAGGTCATGGTCAATTAAACAATGAAGACCTTACTAAAGGGGATCACTTAATTATCACTGGCGAAGTTTATGATTTAAATCTTTCTGGAAACATGGACCTCATTGTTTCTTGGACATAAAAAAAAGGCCAAGCCTTTTTTTATTCTATAGGTTTTGTATAACAACGTCTTCGTTTATGTGGTGTGTACTCAAACTCTTTCCACTGGTTTTGAATTGAAGCATTTAATTCAAGCTCTGGACCTGTTTCAGCAAATCTCACACCATGATTAATGCCTGTTTTTATGCCATCTTCAAACATAAGAGCAATGATTCCACGACCTTGATGTTTAGGATCAATTGCAATAAACCCTAGATCAATAATATCGTGCTTTTTGATAGCATGTAAAAATCTGAAAATTCCAAACGGTAAAAGTTTACCGTTTGATTTTTTATTTGCCATTGCAAAACTTGGCATAATGAGTGTAAAACCAACAACTTTTTTCTCTTTATCTAATACAAACCATAGATATTCGAGAGAAACAATCGGAATCATTTGTTTAATATAATAATCCATGACTTTTCTTGTGATAGGGAAAAATCCATAAAGTTCATTAAATGCAACATTATACATGTCAAATGCTTCATAAATGTAGTTAAATATTTCTTTTTTTGTTTGACATTTGATAAGTTCATAACCATAGCGTTTGCGTGCTATATCAGCTCCACGTTTGATCTTATCAGATATTTCTTTAGGCCATGTAATTTTCTTTTCAGTCCAATCAACATCTTTGATGAAACCTAACTTGTCCATATGTTCCATATAATAAGGTGCATTATAGATCGTAATAAACATATTCAGTTGATCAAAACCTTCAACAAGCATGCCTTGACGGTCTAAATCAGTAAATCCAATAGGCCCGATGATGGTATCCATACCTTTTTCTTTTGCCCAAAGTGTGACTTTCTGAATTAAAGCTTTTGTCACTTCAAGGTCATCAATCATATCAAGACGAGTGAATCTTCCTTTTTTAATGTTATAGGCTTTATTTAATTGATGATTGATAATGCCAGCAATACGACCAACAACTTTTCCATCTTTATAAGCTAAATAACGTACTGCTTCACAGTATTCGAATACAGGGTTTTTCTTAGGATTAAATACGTTGTGTTCATCAAGTGACAATGCTGGAACAAAGTAAGGGTTATCTTTATACATTTTGTTTGGAAATTCCGTAAATAGTGTTGAATCTCTTTTAGTTTTGACTTCTTTTATGACAATCATTCGTGTCAACCTTCTTTCATTTAAATCTATTTTAGCGCAAATCTTATAAAACATCAATCTCAAATAAATTTGATGATTCAATTAATGATTTGTTTTGTAAATTGAAAAAGGTGAAATTATCTATGCAATGGAGATAACTTTGTGAATCTCTACACATTCACATAATCATGTAATTCTCTTTATCTTATTAGAAATTATGTTATAATTAAAAAGGTCTATTAAAGTGATAGAAGAAAATAAGAAGTAGGAGAAATTATTAATGATCGTAGAAAAATTAAGCACGAACCGTGTGAAGTATACCTTTGATGTTACAGCACACGAATTTGAACACGGACTTGACCATGCATTCGAACATGTACAAAAAGATGTCGAAATCAAGGGTTTCCGTAAGGGACATGTTCCAAGAAATATTTATGAATCAAAATTTGGTGTTGAAACATTATATGAAGATGCATTAAACCATGTACTTCATCACAAAATGCATGAAGCACAAAATCATCCGGATTATGAAATTGTTGGACAACCTAAAGTAGAAGTTGAATGGGATTCAATTAAACGTGGAGAAGCTTTTCAAGTCTCACTTGTTGCACCTGTTAAACCAGAAGTGACCTTAGGACAATATAAAGGTATTGAAGTAAAAGCAATCAAAACGGATGTTACAGAATCAGAAGTCAATGCTGAAATTAAGAACCTTTTATCAACAAGTGGTGAGTTACAACCTAAAGAAGGTTCGCTTGAATTTGGAGATACAGCTATTTTTGATTTCGAAGGATTATTAGAAGGCGTTCCATTTGATGGTGGAAAAGCAGAAAACTACTCATTAGAAATTGGTTCTAATCAGTTTATTCCCGGTTTTGAAGAACAAATGGTGGGAATGAATCCAGGTGATGAAAAAGATTTAAATGTAACATTCCCTGAAAAGTATCAAGCAGAGAATTTAGCAGGTAAACCTGTTGTTTTCAAAGTAAAACTTCATGAAGTTAAAACAAAATCACAAGCAGAACTTAATGATGAATTTGTAAAAACACTAAATCGTGAAGGTGTAACAACTGTTGAAGAGTTAAAAGCATCAACAAAGAAAACCTTAGAAGATCAAAAGAAGACTGAAGCTGAAAATACAATGACTGAACAAGTGATTACACAAGTCATCAATGGCGCATCAATGGATATTCCACAAGAAATGGTTGATGAAGAAGTTGCTCAAGCTAAAGAAAATGTCTTAAATCAAGCAAAACAATATGGATTAGAACTTGATATGTTCTTATCACTCTCAGGTGTTAATAAAGAACAATTTGAAGCACAACTTCAAGATGAATCTTTAAAGAGAGTTAAAACAACACTTGTTGTTGAAGCAATTGCTAAACAAGAAGGATTTAAAGCAACTTCTGAAGAATTAGTTGCTAAGTATGATGAATTAGCTAAACGTTATAATATGCCTATTGATGAGATCAAAAAATACATTCCAGAATCAGCACTTCAAAACGATGTTGTTCTCAACAAAGCATACCAATTTATCTTAGATTCAGCGGTTAGAAAATAATTTGAGGGACTTTTGTCCCTTTCTTTCCCATAAAGAATTGGCACTCATGCTTATCGATTGCAAATTGATAATTTTATGCTATAATCTAAGTGAAACTAGAAGAAGGATGTGAAACCACATGGAAATGTCAAAAAGCTTACCCGCTATCGTTGTTCGTGGAACAGTACCTATCCCCAATAATGATTTTCGCATCGAAGTTGGACGAAAAGTCTCTTTAAAAGCACTCGAAGAAGCGGAAAAGAACTTCGGATCCTATGCACTTGTTCTTATCCAAAAAAACCCGTTAATTGAAGAACCTACCATCGATGATATTGAAACTTATGGTGCTTTAGTCAAGGTACAGATGAAAATCAAGTTACCTAATGATGCATACAAAGTAAAATTATCAGTCATATCGCGAATAAAGATCAAGGAATACTTCCTAACTGATCCTTATTTTGTTTGTGAATATCAAGAACATGACACAATTCCTGGTAATGTTGATGAAGAAGTCACATTAGTAAAAATGATTGTTCAAGAGGTTGCCAATAACGCACAAACGATTTTAATTCCTAATAATCAAGTTTTGGAAAAAGTTCAACAAGGCTTATCAACCGAAAAGATTTGTGACATCATTGTCTTTAACCTAAAGACACCTGATCAGCAAAAATATAAATATCTTGAAGAAAACAACTTAAATAATCGTTTAAGAATGCTTTTAGAAGATGTTAATAAGCAAAAAATGATTGTTGATTTAGAAACTAAAATCAATGATGAAATTAAAAAATCAATTGATGAAAATCAAAAAGAGTATTATC
>CAYJBI010000065.1:0-8239 GCA_964368345.1 uncultured Mariniplasma sp.
ATAGCATTTGCAGTGACTAGTGTTGAAGCCGATACAGCTGCACACACAATATCTTGACCGCTTTTTTTATAATGAGCATGACCACTAACGGTGATTTCTTGAATCCGTCCGTCATTTTTTTTGTACTTCGCTGTAATCATAATTAAGCGTTGATTGATTCAATAACAAGCTTAGTATATGATTGGCGATGTCCTTGTTTACGACGATAGTTTTTTCTGACCTTGTACTTGAAGACAATGATCTTAGGACCACGTCCGTGTTTAAGTACTTTGGCAACGACCGTTGCGCCTTCGACGTTAGGTGTTCCAATAACTGTTTGTTCACCGCCGAGAGCTAAAACTTCAGTAAATTCAAAGTTTTCACCAGCTTCAACTTCTAGTTTTTCAACGTAGATTTCTTGGCCAACTGTAACTCTAACTTGCTTACCGCCTGTTTTAATGACTGCATACATGTTGCATACCTCCTTCTTATATTTGAAGACTCACTATCAAGGTAGCTAAAAGCATTTATAACCTGTCCTAAGTGGTACAACATAGATATTTTAACGTAGTTAGTATAAAAAGTCAATTAAAAAATGTTTTAAATGTCTATATTTTATTCTATTTTTGAAGTGTGTTCTTCTGTTTCTTGTGAATTCTCTTCTTTTGACTTCTTTTCTGGTTTTTTAAAGAGATTAGCGATTTTTCTATGTAAAATAAGTAAAGCATCCCCGACCACTGAAGGTATCATACCTGCAGCTTCAAGAAGTGCAGTCCTTCTTATTTCTTCTTTTGTAATTTCTTTAGCATCACTAAATAAAAATTTACGTGCAACAATACCGATTCTAAGCGTTAATAATGCGTTTGAAATCCCTTGAGTAACTGAAGATAAAACGGGTTTAATAAATGGTATTTCACTTAATGTGTTCATGGTCGATGTTGGCATTAATTCAGTAATATCCATATTTTCTAAACCTTCTGCGATAAGTGCAGTTGTGAACACATTAACAGTAAGTTTGGCAAGGTTTTTATATGAAGGTCTAAAACCACACATAACAACTAATTCTTTGATCATCTTTAGATTAACTACAATGACAGTAAAGAAATCTAATCTACCATTTTGTGAAATCGCTGTTGACAACATCACAGTTTTCGCATTTTTACGAATGACTTGATTCATTTTTTTCTTCACATGATGATTGAAAACATGATTTAAAGCTAGTTTCAAGTCTTCCGGATTACTTTTTAAAGCATCATTTATACGAACGATTTCATCTGGATGAAGTGTTTCATCTTGAAGTAATCGTTTGGCTACTTTACGATGGATTCCATGGTTAATCGATGATGTTTGATCAAGCGTTGTTTCAACTGAAAATGTTGGTGAAAATAAAATGATATGTACGGGACGTATGATGAGAAAATAGACTAATAAAAAGGCTAAGCCATAAAATCCGTACTCAACATAAGGATGAACCTGTCTTAAACGTTCACCAACATCAAGAACAGATGATAAAAGTATTAAAACAAACAAGAGTATAAAACCAATGGCTATCGCATACCAAAATATCTTAGTAGAGTCCTTTTTCTTCATAGATTACCCCTTCTTTCCATATCATGATTATATCATTTTTTTTGATTGATATGAAGGAATTTTTTTTAGAGTTTTATTTGCTTATTATCCTTGATTGAATAGAACTCATCTTTACCAATAATGATATGATCGATTAAGTCAATTCCCATGAGTTCAGCTGCTTGCATCAGTGTCTCTGTGGCGATTAAGTCAGCTTTGGACGGTCTTGAATCTCCTGTAGGATGATTATGTACAAAAATAACTGCGGCCACTGAAAGTTTCACAGCAGTCTTAAATATTTCTCTCGGATGAATCAACGTTTGATTAATCGTACCTATAAATATCGTTTCTTCTGTAATTAATTCACTTTTTGTTGTGAGATATAAACACATAAAGTGTTCTTGCATAAGATGTGAAATCTTCTGATGTATGTGATGATAAACATCATAAGAAGAACGTATCACTACTTTTCCTTCTCTTTTCACTAAAGACAATCTTTTTCCAAGTTCAATAGCAGCAATCAATGCGCAAGCTTTTGCTTCTTTAATCCCTCTTATAGTCATTAATTCAAATACAGTCATTCTTTTTAAATCTTCAAGAGAATTTAAATGATAAAGTACTTTTTTTGATAAATCCATAACAGACATTTCACGATCCCCTGTTCTTAAAAGGATTGCTAGTAATTCTTCGTTTGATAAAGCTTCAGGTCCACATTCAATTAATCGTTCTCTTGGTCTTTCTTCTTTTGGCATTTCTTTAACAAAGTACATAAAAAACCTCCTCTATCTTATCATAGAAAAGGTTTTTATGAATTACTTTATTCCCATTCAATCGTTCCAGGGGGCTTTGATGTAATATCATAGACAACACGGTTGATTCCTCGAACCTCATTAGTCATTCGATTTGATATTTTTTGAAGTATCGGATATGGAATATGTGCAACATCAGCAGTCATACCGTCAACTGATGTAACAGCGCGAATGACGAGTACATAATCATATGTTCTCATATCTCCCATAACACCCACTGTTTTAAGAGGGGTGAGGACTGTAAAGTATTGCCATATGGATTCATCAAGATCATGATTTTTTATTTCTTCTCTTAAGATATAATCACTTTCTTGAACCATACGAATCTTATCTAATGTGATATCACCTAAAATACGAATAGCTAATCCAGGTCCAGGAAAAGGCTGTCTATTTACAAGGCTTACAGGTAATCCGAGTGTTAACCCTAATTTTCTTACCTCATCTTTAAAAAGCGTATTCAAGGGTTCTATTAAAGTAAGCTTCATATCTTTTGGTAATCCACCAACATTATGGTGTGATTTGATTTTATGCGCTGTTTTTGTTCCAGATTCGATAACATCAGTATAAAGTGTACCTTGTGCTAAAAACTGTGCATTTTTTAGTTCATCTATTTTTTCTTCGAATACTCTAATGAATGCTTCACCGATGATTTTTCGTTTTTGTTCAGGATCTGATATTCCTTTTAACAACGTCATAAAGCGATTTTTTGCATCTATCGTAATCAAGTTCATATGATAATGATCTTTAAACGTATTTTGAACTTCATCCGCCTCATTTTTTCTGAGTAAACCGTGATCAACAAAAATAGGTGTAAATTGATTTCCTAAAATATGATGAAGTAGTGCAGCAACCACTGATGAATCAACACCTCCAGATAATGCACAAATGACATGTCCATCTTTAACAAGTTCTTTTATTTCTTTTGTTTTTTCTTCAATAAAATGAGGCATTGACCAATTCTTTTCTGCGTGGCATACATTGATCAAAAACATATCAAGCATGTCTTGACCAAAAGATGTGTGTTTAACTTCTGGGTGAAACTGAATTCCGTAAATATTTAACTCTTGATGCATGATTATCACATGTTTCGTTGTTTTAGATGATGCAAGTGAAATAAACTCATCAGGGAGTTCAATCACTTGATCACCATGACTCATCCATACATCAAATGTTTTAGGAAGGTTTCGTGTCATAGGACTTTCTTTTTTTATTTGGATTTTAGTAAGTCCATATTCTTTTTCTGAACTTCCTTCGACATTTCCGCCTAAAGTAACAGCTAATAACTGCATCCCATAACATATTCCTAAAATAGGTTTCTTTGATTCTAAAATGCGATGATCTAATTTTGGTGCACCGATATCATAAACTGAATTTGGACCACCTGACAAAATAAATCCGATTACTTCATCAAAATTAACGTGGTCTAAATCATCAGGACTTATAAGTTCAGCATAAACAGATAACTCACGAATACGTCTTACGATGAGTTGATTGTACTGAGAACCATAATCAATAACGATCATTTTCTTATTCATGATAGTTTGGTGAATCCTTGATATTATCGACATCATGCGGATGAGATTCTTTTAACCCTGCATTTGATATTTTGACAAACTGTGCTTTTTCTTTTAAATCATGAATTGTTTCACACCCGCAATAACCCATACCCGAACGTAATCCACCCATCATTTGATGAATAACATCCTTAATCTCTCCTTTATAAGGAACAGTCGCTTCAATACCTTCAGGTACGAGTTTCTTCAATTCTTTCACACCACCTTGAAAATAACGATCAGATGATCCTTTTTTCATAGCTGTTAAAGAACCCATACCTATATAGCTTTTCACTTCTTTATCGTCGATAAATAAAACTTCTCCTGGTGTTTCTTTAGTTCCTGCAAGTAATCCACCTAGCATAACACAATCAGCTCCAGCAGCTAATGCTTTCGTGATATCACCAGATAGTTTAATTCCACCATCTGCGATAATACCTATTTCATATTGTTTTGCAACCTGATAAATATCATTAACCGCAGTTAATTGAGGAACACCGACACCTGATACAACTCGTGTTGTACATATTGAACCTGGTCCAACACCGACTTTGATTGCGGATGCACCAGCATAGATTAAATCGATTGCAGCTTGTGCAGTAACAACGTTTCCTCCAATGATATCAAGTGTTGGAAATAGTGTTCGTATCTGTCTTATCGTATCGATAACACCCTTTGAATGACCGTGTGCACTATCAACTGCAATGATATCAACTCCTGCTTCATAGAGTTTGTTAACGCGCTCATACGTGTCATTTCCTACACCAACAGCTGCTCCTACACGCAATTTAAAACAAGCATCAACACATGCTTCTTTATCTGTATCAAAAACAGGAGCTTCTTTTACTTTTTTGACCATTTGGGCTTGTTCATCAATGGACAAGTTTTTATGAATGACCCCTAAACCACCTAATTTTGCGATTGCAATCGCCATTTCATCTTCAGTGACAGTATCCATAGCAGCTGATAAAACAGGAATGTTCAACGTAATCTTTTTCGTTAACTTTGTATGCAAAATGGTATCGATAGGAACCACCTTTGAATAGCTAGGAACGAGTAAAAGATCATCAAACGTAAATGCTTCTTTTATGACTTTTCCATTTAACATGTGACTTACCCCTTATAAGTTTTCTTTAGTTTATACCAAGATGATGTTTTCTTCAAGAGGTTATTTGAAATATGATTGTAAATAATAAAAAAAACTGCAGAACTTAATCTGCAGTCTAAATTTAGTCAACGATATTTAAACCTTGATGTTTCGCAATTTGTTTAACATCTTTATCTCCACGACCAGATAAATTAACAACAATAATTTGATCTTTTCTCATAGTTTTAGCAACTTTTATCGCTTCAGCAATAGCATGTGACGATTCAATAGCAGGTATAATTCCTTCCGTTTTAGATAAATAGAGAAAAGCATCGATTGCTTCTTGATCAGTAGCTTGGGTGTATTTAGCTCTCTTAATCATATCAAGATAAGCATGTTCAGGACCAACACCTGGATAATCAAGACCTGCAGAAATAGAGTATACTGGACTAATCTCTCCATTTTCCTCTAATAATACTTTTGTTTTCATTCCATGTATTATCCCAGTTTTTCCAAGTGCCATTGTAGCTGCATGATCTTTCGTATGTAGACCACGACCTGCTGCTTCAACACCTATCAATTCAACATTTTTATCTTCTAAAAATGCAGCAAATGCACCTATTGCGTTTGATCCTCCTCCGAGGCATGCAATAACTGTATCAGGTAATCTGTTTTCTTTTTCTAACATTTGCATTTTTATTTCTTTACTTATGATACTTTGAAAGTCTTTAACCATCTCTGGATAAGGATGTGGTCCAACTGCAGAGCCTATTAAATAAAACGTATCATCAAGTTCATTTGCCCATGTCATTAAAGCACTATCAACTGCTTCTTTTAGTGTTTTCAAACCAAACTCTACTGAAACTACTTTAGCACCTAAAAGTTGCATACGATATACATTCAAGGCTTGTTTTTCAATATCAACAGCACCCATATGAATTTCACATGCCATGTTTAGAAGTGCAGCAACAGTGGCTGTTGCAACACCATGTTGACCTGCACCTGTTTCTGCTATCAATTTTTTCTTTCCCATACGTTTGGCGAGTAGTGCTTGACCTAACACATTATTGATTTTATGTGCACCTGTATGATTTAAATCCTCTCTTTTTAAATAGATTTTCGCACCACCTAAATCTTCAGTCATATTCTTTGCATAGTAAAGTAATGAAGGTCTATTGGCATACTCTTTTAAATAGAAATCAAATTCCTTCAAAAAAACTTCATCATGCTTATACTTTATATAAGCCTCTTCAACTTCTTTGACCGCAACTAAGATGTGGTCTGGGACAAATTGTCCCCCAAACATTCCGAATTCCATAATTTCCTTTCCGTCTTCGTGGGTTCTTCTGGACTCGAGTAAACAAAAAAAGCGATTCATCTTGGGACGAATCGCTCGTGGTGCCACCCAAATTTAAGAAATGTTTATTTCTCCTTCATCGAATACGCCATCATTTAAGACTTTAATATTCTTATTCTATAACGGGAACTCCCGGCTCAGGCTACTGATTTCACCCTGCTTCTCATGAGGCCATTCATACATCAATCAATCTACTTGTCTTCCACCGCCACAAGCTCGCTTAAGATGATTAGAAATGTATTACTCTTCTCAATCAACGAATTTAATTATATTATACATATGTTTTTTAAAAAAGCAATCTTTTTTACATAATAATCATTAACACGTACGATCATAGTTCTTTTTGATATATCCTACGAAATGAAGTGAACCTGTAATGATTAAAACAGTGTTAGCTGTCATTTCTTTTTTTAACTTTTCAATTGCGTTCATTGCTTGAGGAATATAATCATAAGGTTTTGTTAGTTCACTTAAATCAGTTGATCTTGGATCTGGAAATGATGTAATAACAATTCTTTTAGCAAATTTTTTAACGATATCTAACATACCTAAGATATCCTTATCACCCAGTGCTGAAAATAATACCCATACATCTTTGTCTTTAAATGTTGTTCTTGCAGTTTCATAGAGTGCATCCATGGCATGTGTATTATGAGCACCATCAATATAAACTTGAAAATCTATTTCTTCTAATCTTCCGCTCCAGAGTGTTTTTCTTAACCCTTTTTGGATAATATCACAAAAAATATTCGGAAATAAATATTGAATCGCGCGAATTGCTAAAAGAGAATTAAGTATTTGATAGGACCCTTTTAGAAAAAGTTCATAACGAACATTTTTATCGATATAAACTATTGGATCATCAGAAATCAGCACTATATCTTCATCTGTTACAATCTCAAGAGTTGAACCTATTTCTTTTGTTTTTTGGATAAAGAAAGGGTGTAGATCTTTTTGAACTGTGGTAATTAAATGATTCCCTTTTTTTAGAATACCTAGTTTATTTGATGCAATCGATTCTAATGTATAGCCTAACTGTTTCATATGATCAAATCCAATCGATGTGATAAGAGATAAGTCATAATTTAAAACATTCGTAGCGTCCAATAGTCCACCTAGACCTACTTCGATGACCATCACATCAACACTTTTTTCTTGAAAATAGATGAAACTCATGAGTGTTAATAATTCAAAAAATGATAATCTTTCCCCATATGATACAAAGAAATCTTCGTTGAATTGATAAATTTTATTCGTAAGTGTTAATAGTGATTGGTTATCAATCTCTTTCATTTGGTAACGTATGCGTTCGTTAAACGAAACAAGATAAGGTGAGGTAAATGTTCCCACCTTATATCCTGCTTCAATTAAAACTTGACTTAGATAACTACAAACCGAACCTTTACCATTCGTTCCAGCAACGTGAATTTTTTTAATTCCATCTAAAGATAAATCTAAAAGACGATAAGCCTCTTTCATACGGTTCAAATCTGTTTTTGGTTTAAATTTTATTTGTACTTCTAACCACTCTATGGCACTTTGAATGTTATTAAACATACTTTTTAAGGTTTTCAACCACCATATCATATTGTTTGAGATAGGATTGATATTTCTCCTTTTCTACTTGGAGCTTTGATTCAGGCGCTTTTTGAATAAAATGGGGATTATTTAAAATATTTTCACTACGTTTAATTTCTACTTCAAGGATACCTTTTTGTTTAAGAAGTGCTTCTTTTTCTTTTTCTGGGTCGATAATATCCTTCTTCATCACATATAAATGAATTTTTCTACCAACAACAAGAATTGTTTCTTCATCTGTTGACAAAGTTGATTCAAGTATAAGTTCCTTTGAATTTAAGAATTTTTGGAAGTATTCTTTTTGAAG
>CAYJBI010000066.1:0-8057 GCA_964368345.1 uncultured Mariniplasma sp.
TTTTGGTTTAAGAGTCAAAAATGATTCACTTGCAACACTTGCAAGAATGAAAGATCTCACAGAAGAATATCAAATAAAGATGAAATCAAGACGTGATAAAAATGAAATCATTTCATTAAAAAAAGAACTAAAAGAGAAAATTAAAGAAGTGAGAGATCCTAATATCGATAAAAAGAAGGAAATACAAAGTTTAACTTCTTTGTTATTGAAAGAAGAAGATCACTTAAAAAAAGAAGAGATTAAAAAACAAATTGAAAATATAAAAGAAACATTCATTAATAAAAAAACAAAAGAAAAAGAAATCACTGAAAAAGTCCAAAAGTATTTAAAAATGGTTGGTTTAGAAGGTTATGAGAAAAGACCTGTACATAAATTATCAGGTGGACAGCAACAAAGAGTTGCTATTGCACGTGCACTCATTAATGAACCGAAAGTACTATTACTTGATGAACCTCTAGCTGCGCTTGATTTAAAACTTAGACAAGAAATGCAGTATGAACTTAAAGAAATTCAAAGAAATTCAGGAATTACATTTATTTTTGTCACTCATGATCAAGAAGAAGCATTAACAATGAGTGATAAAATTGTTGTCATGAATCATGGAGAGATCTTACAGATAGGAACACCTGAGGATATTTATAATGAACCTGCAAGTAAGTTTGTTGCTAATTTCATTGGGGAATCAAATATTATCTCTGGTGTGATGAAAGATGATTTTCTTGTGTCATTTGATAATAAGGATTATGTCTGTGTCGATAAAGGTTTTTCAAGAAATGAAAATGTTGATGTTGTCATTAGACCTGAAGATATTGATATTGTCAAAAAAGGATTAGGTCATATGACAGGAATCGTAGATTCGATAGCTTTCAAAGGTGTTCACTACGAAATTGATGTTAAAACAATTAACCGCATTTATACGATTCATACGACAGATTATGCTGCTTTAGGAACAGAAGTGGATATTACATTTGGACCTGAAGATCTACATGTTATGGAGCAATACTAATGCACGACGCTATGACGAGTTCTCGTAAAAAGCGTAAGCTCGAGACATATTTAGGAATTCCTTATTATCTTGTGCTTGTTATTTTAGTGGTTATCCCTATCTTTTTAATGATTGTATCTTCGTTTCAAAATGAAAATGATAGTGGTATCTTCCCTATCAATTTCACACTTAATCATTATATGGATTTTTTGAAGGCAACAGCATTTGTAAGAGCAATGACAACATCACTTTGGATTGCTTTTACGACAACGATTGTGACATTATTCATTGGTTATCCATTAGCATATATCATGACACGTATGAAACTAAAAACACAAATGACATTACTCATTTTAATTAATGCACCGATGTGGATTAATATGTTACTACGTGTAAGAGCACTAGAACAAATCATACGGATGATCTTTCCATTCTTGATTGATTCATTTGGTGGTGTTGTGATTGGACTTGTTTATGTTTACTTACCTTTCATGGTGTTACCTATTTATGCTGTTTTATCTAAGATAGATCCAAATCTCATGGAATCAGCAGCAGATTTAGGTGCATCTAAGTTTAAAACATTGATAAAAGTTATTATTCCTTTATCATTATCAGGTGTTTTATCAGGCATATTGATGGTGTTTTTGCCAGCAGCAACCACGATTATTATTCCCCAATACTTAGCACCTTCACAAAACATTTATATGATTGGTACATTAATTGAAAAGAGCATCATTAATAACGGCAGAGTATCTTATGCCAGTGCTGTTGCGATTGTGTTATCGATTGTCATCTTAGGTATTGTGTATTATATTAAAAAATTAGATAAGTATAAGGGGGTTAACAGCAATGAAAAAGAAGTCTATTAACCTATCTAATACCATCTTTTTAATCCTTGTTTTACTCTTTATTTATGCACCTATTATATCGATAGCAGTATTTAGTTTTAATGAAGCTAACTCATTGACACGTTGGAGTGGTTTTACCTTTGATCGTTATATTGAACTATTTAGGGATCGTGAACTCTTTAATTGGTCCAATCCTAAGGAATCCATTGTATTTATGACATTATGGATTGCGATTGTTTCAACCTTTGTTTCAACCATTATTGGAACGCTTGCTGCTATCACATTGACACAAACAAAAAGAGTTATACGTGATCTTACAATGACAGTGAACAATATTCCGATTGTGAGTCCAGAAATTATTACTGCAGTCTCACTTTTGGTTTTGTTTGGTGCGATGAGAATTGCCCCATCTTATAACACGATGCTTTTAGCACACATTGCATTCTCAACGCCCTATGTACTTATCACTGTCTATCCAAAGGTTAAGAGTTTAGATCCTAATATTGCAGATGCAGCATATGATTTAGGAGCATCTCCACTTAAAGCATTAGTAAAAGTGATATTACCACAGATTAAAGTTGCGATTATTGCAGGTGCAGCGATTGCATTTACAATGAGTTTTGATGATTTTATTATCAGTTACTTTGTAGCTGGTTCTTCAGGAGATAAAAATATTTCTATTTATCTCTATACGAATCGATTATCACCAAAACCAATCATTAATGCATTTTCAACAATCATCTTAGTCATTATTGGTGGGAAAATTATGTATGATTATTTTAAAACTGGTAAAAAAAAGGAGGAATTAGAATGAAAAAAATAGCATTACTAACGGTTTTATTCACATTTGTTTTCATGCTTTTTGCCTGTGATTCAGGACAAACATTAAGACTTTATAATTGGGGAGAATATATTGATGATACTTTAATAGAGAGTTTCGAAGAAGAAACTTCTATTCGTGTTAAGCAAATTGCTTTTGACTCGAATGAAGTTGCTATCACTCAGATTAAGGGTGGTAATCAATATGATTTAGTCATTCCAAGTGATTATGCCATTGAACAACTTGCTGATGAAAATCTCATTCAAAAGATTGATTGGACAAAAATAACAAGTTTTAATCTAGAAACAGATTTAGCTATAGGACTTTCTACAATACTAAATCGTGTAAAAAATGATGTAGATCATGGTTTTGATTTACTCGAATATAGTGTTCCTTATTTTTGGGGAAATGTGGGTATTTTATATAATACTGAAACAGTAGATGAAGGGGACCTTAACGGATGGGATACACTTCATTTAAGCAATCAATATAAGATAGCATATTACAATAGTGCACGGGATTCATTTATGCCTGCATTAAAAGCAGTTGAAGCAACAACGATTAATAACCCAACAACAGAAGAATTTAATGAAGCTGTTGCATGGCTTTCAGAAGGTTTAACGCCGTCAGTTTCTGTTATTACTGATGAGATCTTTGATGCTATGTTAGATCCAGCGCGTTATGATATCGCAGTTGCTTATTCAGGTGATGCAAATTACTTAATGAGTGAAAATGATAAACTAGGCTTCTATGTACCTGAAGAAGGAACGAATATTTGGATGGATGGATTTGTGGTTCCAGTAGGAGCTAATGAAACTTTAAGTTATCAGTTTATGAATTTTATGCTAAGCTATGAAAGTGCAAAACAAAATACTGAATTTGTTGGGTATTCAACACCTAGAGGAGATGTATTTTTAGATATGATAGCGCCAGGGGGTTCATTTGAGGATTATCAAGATTCATATGATGTAAGAATCAACGATTTTGATGAAGTTTATCGCCATAATGAAGCATTAAAAGAAAAGATGGATACCAAGTGGCAGGAAATCTTAGCAAATAAAGGTTTTGATCAAGATGATAAACTTGGATTAGGGACGATTATTTTAATTGCTGGTGTTGGAATCCTGATTGTTTCTTCTTTAGCAGTTGGATTTCTTAAGAAGAAAAGACAAACACTTTAATTCAATATCAAAGATATGAATGAGTTTATTAAAACACGGTTTTTGGACCGTGTTTTTTTGATGTTACCTTTTTATTTTTATATAAAAATATGATACAATCTTCATGAGGTAGAAAATATGAGCCAATCAAGACGTGAATTACGCATTGAGCTGATGAACCAGCTCTACCAATATGATTTATACAAAAGTGAAGGATTCCCATTTATTCCTTCATTTGAAGATGAAATGACACAGACATTATTTCAAGAGATATTAGATGTAATCAGTGAGATTGATCAGGTGATTGAGAATCATCTTTTTGATTATAGTTTATATCGTTTAAACTTTGTGGATCGTGCAATTATTAGACTTGCAACATATGAGTTAAAGTTTACAGATATTGAAAAACAGATTATTATTAATGAAGCGGTAGAACTCACAAAATTATATAGTAATCTTGATGATGAAAAACAGCATAAGTTCACGAATCGTTTGCTTGATAATATAGCAAAAACCATAAAGGGATGATGCTTTTTGAATAATGGGACACAAAGTGTAGAAAGACAGTACCTAAGCGTTTCTGCACTCACTAAGTACATCAAAATGAAACTTGAAGGTGATAAACACCTTATTTCTATTTTAATTAAGGGTGAAATTTCGAATTATAAACGCCATTCGAGAGGTCACCTCTATTTCACATTGAAAGATGAAAATGCACAAATATCAGCAATTATGTTTTCAAGAGATGCTGAAAAATTGCTTTTCTTACCAAAAGAAGGCGATCATGTCTTAATTCAAGGACGTCTTTCAGTTTATGAACCATCAGGAACATATTCTATTCAAGTTTCTACCATGTCTTTAGATGGTATTGGAGAGTTATACCAGAAGTATGAAGCTTTAAAAAAAGAACTCGAGGAAAAAGGTTATTTTAAACAAGAACATAAGAAAGTAATTCCTTTATACCCAAAGAAAATTGGTGTTGTCACATCACCCACAGGTGCTGTGATTCAAGATATAATAAATACAGTTTCAAGACGTTACCCTTTAGCAGAAGTTCACCTTTATAGTGCACTTGTTCAAGGCCCTGGAAGTGCAGAAAGTATTCGAAATCAAATTCTTTATGCCAATAAGCTTAACCAGGTTGATGTTTTAATCGTGGGTCGTGGTGGTGGTTCTATTGAAGATCTTTGGGGATTCAATGAAATGCCAGTGATTGATGCTATTTATGAATCGAAGATACCGATTATTACAGCGATTGGGCATGAGACAGATTTTACAATTTCTGATTTTGTTTCTGATTTAAGAGCACCGACACCAACAGCAGCAGCAGAACTTGCAACTCCGAATAGAAGCGATTTGTTTCTTAAATTAAAAGAGTATGAAGGTCAAATGAGATATCGTATTGATCAAATGCTTGCAATCAAAAAAACGGATCTTCTCTATTTAGATCAAAGACTTGACCGTTTATCGCCATCTTCTAAACTTGAACATTTAGAAGAAAACTTAAAACGTGTTGAAGTAAATCTACATAAATCATTTTCATATTTGATTGAAGTCAATCGCTTTAAAGTAGATAAGTTAAAGGAAATGATTCGAAGTCCTTTAGACCGTTTAAAAGCATATCAAGAAACAAATAGTCAATTATCTATTAGACTTAGTAGAGCAATGGGAAGTATCATGAATCAAAAGGTAGCCAAGTTTGATTTATATCGTTCGAAACTGGAAACATTAAATCCACTTTCTGTAATGGATAAAGGATTTGCGGTGATATCTAAGAACCAAAAAGTAATCACAACTATTTCTGATATGGATATTGATGATTTGATTGAACTCAGATTAAAAGATGGAAGTGCAACAGCAACTATCAAAACTATAAAGGAGAATTAAAATGGAAAATAAATCATTTGAGATGCTTCTTAAAGATCTTGAAAATGTCGTTAAAGATTTAGAAAACAAGGATATTCCTTTAGATGAAGCAGTGAAAAAATATCAGTTAGGTTTAGAATTATCTAAACAGTGTTATCAAATGCTTCAAGAAGCAGAAAAACTTGTGGTGAAGGATATTAAATAAACATGAATTTAAACGACATCAAAGATCCGACGTTTTTAAAACAACTCAATAACAAAGAATTAGAAAAGCTTGCGGAAGAGATTCGCATGTTTTTAATTGATTCTATTTCGAAAACTGGGGGTCATCTAAGCTCAAACTTAGGAACAGTGGAACTTATCATTTCATTACATAAAGTATTTAATAGTCCTAAGGATGTCTTTATTTATGATGTTGGGCATCAAGCATATACACATAAAATACTAACAGGAAGAATTAACTTATTCGATACATTAAGACAAACTCATGGTTTATCAGGATATATCAATTATGAAGAATCAATTCATGACCACTGGGAATCTGGTCATGCAGGAACATCTCTTTCTGCCCTTCATGGAGCACTTATCTCTTCAAAATTAAAGGGTGAAGATGCTACAGGAATTGCAGTGATTGGTGATGCATCAATTACCAATGGTATGGCATTTGAGGCTCTTAATTTAATTGGTAGTGATCCATCATTAAAAGGCATTATCATTTTGAATGACAATGAGATGAGTATATCTAAGAGTGTTGGATCTATTTCAAAAGCACTTACTAAATTTCGTTCCATGAAAGTTTTTATGAAATGGAAACGTATTTGGTCTAAGATTTTACCTAGATTTGTTATGAGTTTTTTAGGCCGTGTTAAACGAGGGATGCGTGGGTTTTTACAGCGTCAAAATATTTTTGAAGATTTAGGATATATGTATATTGGTCCGATTGATGGGCATGATATCAAAAGTCTTGTTTATAATTTGGAACGAATTAAAAAGGTTAAAAAGTCTGTTGTTTTACATTTGATTACTGAAAAGGGTAAAGGTCATATTGAAGCTGAAAACGATAAGATTGGAACCTATCATGGTGTATCTAAGCCTTCTTTAAGTAAGAAAATGGGGATTAGTTGGAGTGAAATGATAAGTTTGATTATGATGGACCTCCAAAAGATAGGGTTAACCTATGTGATCATGCCAGCGATGGAGGTAGGGACAGCTTTTTCTAAGTTTGCAAAAACATATCCTGATCGTTATTTAGATGTCGGTATTGCTGAAGAACATGCAGCATCGATGGCAGGAATGTTAGCTCATCGAGGTATTAAAGTGTTTTTACCACTTTATGCAACATTTGCTCAACGAGCCTTTGACCAAATATTAAATGACATTGCCAGAAGCAATCATCATGTTGTATTTGGTATTGATCGTGCAGGTATCGTTGGTGAAGATGGCTCAACACATCAAGGTTTATATGATGTTTCGATGTTTTATTTGATGCCCAATATGGTCATTACTATGCCCTATGATGCAAAAGAAGCGATGAATCTTCTTTATTATGGATTTTTTAAACAAAATCATCCATTTGTGATTCGTTATCCAAGAGGAACTGTTTTATTTGATACAGAAAATGAATCCATTTCATATGATGTGATAGAACCTACATGGACAACGATTCAAGAAGGAAATCGTATCGAGTTAATTAGTTATGGTCCAAGTCTTGATTTGCTTAAAAAAGCTTGTTGTGATTTAAAGATAGATGCACATATCATTAACGCACGTTTTATTAAGCCGATAGATGAAAATATGCTTCACAAGATCATGAAAACAAATAATCCTATTCTCGTTTATGAAGAGGCAAGCAATTCAGGCTCTCTTTATCCACAAATCTTAGCATTTATGGCGAGAAATCACTATACAAATCACATCAAGTCGATGTCAATAACAGATGTTGTTGTTGATCATGGTCATTATTTAGATATGCTTAAAGAGCATCATATGGATATAGATTCTCTAAAAGAAGTTATAAAGGATTTAATCATATGAGACTTGATCTCTATTTGGTTGAACATGGGTATGTCAAAACGAGAAGTCAAGCTAATGACTTAATTAAACGTGGATTGGTTGAAGTTGATGGAAAAATAGTAACAAAACAAAGCCTTGATGTTTCAAATCCTTTGATAAAAATGATTGAAACATCACGTTTTGTAAGTCGTGCAGGTGAAAAATTGATGGGGGCTATGATTGATTTTAACATCTCAATGCATGGTAAAATAGTGATTGATATTGGTTCATCAACCGGTGGATTTACAGATTGTGCGATTCAAGAAGGAGCTATAAAAGTTTATAGTTATGATGTTGGATATCAACAAATGGATCTTGTATTAAAG
>CAYJBI010000067.1:0-7965 GCA_964368345.1 uncultured Mariniplasma sp.
TTCTTAATGATTGGCACACTTATTTTTAGTTTAGTTAGCAAAGCTTCAATGCAAAATTCACTCTTTGAATTTGCATCTGTACTTGGTACGGTTGGTTTATCCGTGGGTATTACAGGCTATCATGCTCATCCCATTATTTTATGGACATCAGCAGCAGGTATGTTTTTAGGCCGTCTTGAATTTTATGTCTTTTTTATCGCGATTGCTAAGATTATCATGGATACCAAGTATGGAATTAAACAATTATCAAAACATACAAAATAATGCACTGCAGTAGCAATGCATTATTTTTATAACTATCTTTTATCCCCATGTTAAAATAAGAATAGAATATGCATCATATCGTGAAGAATTGCATGATATCGGTTTTTCTTTGGAAGTAAATAAGTGTCGTACTATACTGGAAATAGGAGGAACTCCTGATGATTAAAATCATTTGGAATCGTGAGGACTTCGAAAAAATTCAAGAGAATGTTTTGAAACAGTTCAATTTAAAACTCACTACTGATCCAAATGAAGTACCTGAGCATAAGATTGGTTTGATGTTAACTGATGAGAACCATGAAACACTAAAGGCCTTAGTAGAAGTTTTGATGCAAGAATCATATCAATTACTTTTTCCAACGTCTGAGGGTTACATTCAAGTTCAAATCAAACAACTGATGTACTTAGAAGCCTTTGGAGATGATATTTATATGCACATCGATAAAGAGGGAAGTATACTCGTTCGTCAACCACTCTATCAGCTTGAAGAAAGACTTAGTCCATATCATTTTTGTAGGATTGGAAAATCATATTTAGTCAATATCACAAAGATTAAATATATTCGTACATCTTTCAATGCAAAACTTGATATAGAACTTATCGATGGTACTCACCTTGAGGTTTCACGTTCCTTCGTAAAACATTTTAAGCGTGCAATAGGCATACTTAAGAAGGAGGATTAATATGACCTTACTAGGATGGATTAGTTTTATTGTTTTTTCTATAGCAACACTTTTTTTCCTTTTTCAATTGATTCGAGATATTCTATGGAATAACAAACTTAGAAAATTCCAAAAAAATTTAGGTGAAACAGTTAAACCTGTGCGATCGATTTTTTGGATAAAGAGAAGTTATGGTGCTGTTGTTGCAAGTCTTTTTGTAGTTGCTACCGTTTTTTCAGGAACATTTAATCTTCCTGAGATACTCAATGAAAGAGTTTTAGTCAATGCAAAATCAATCGAAAATCAATCACAATTAAGATCACTTTTTAGTAATCAAAGACAAAACTTTCCCATATATTCTGAAGTAGACTTCGATTTAGTTGAGTCTATCCCTTCAAATGAAGATCGAGATTTTATTGGTACGAATAACCAAATCGAAAGTGTTGAAGAAGCGGACATTATCAAAACTGATGGAAAAACTATCTACTATGCATCTCGTTATGAAAATCATATAAGAATCGTTACGATTGGAAACCAAGGTGTTGCAATACTCGAAGAAGAACTTCATCTTAATGATTTTTATACAGATTCACTTTTCTTAACCGATGACTATTTAATAGCAATTGGTTATACTTATGAAAATTCTCCTTATTATTATAACATTGCTAACGATACTATTGGATGGAGATTTCCTTCATATACAGGCACAGTTCTTATCTATGATAAAAACACATTAGAACTTGTATATTCATTAAAAACAGATACCAATTATTATCAATATCGTCTTATTGATCATGCGCTCTACCTTATTTCAAATAAAAACGCATTTAGTGATGAGTTAAGACCTGAATTTAGAACACTCATTGATGGAATAGAAACTAAGTCATATCTCGATTATCAGGATATTTATTATTTTGATGATACACCAGTCTATGGTATGACAGTATTTACAGGAATAAATCTAAAAACATTTGAAATCAATTCTCAAGCATTTTTAGGTTATGTTGATCAAATTTATGCGAATGAAGAAAACTTATATACCACGTTTAGTTATTATAAGCAAAGTAATTTTATAAATGCTATTATTGGTTCATATACTGAAACTCAAATACTCAAGTTTCAAATGGATACAGAAAATGCATCGTTGAACTATGTTGCCGAAGGTAAAGTAAGTGGTAGAATTGATAATCAGTATTGGATGGACGAATATAATGGCTATTTAAGAGTAGTAACAACAGATAATAATCCGGTTATTAACCGTTTATTTGTTTTACAAGAAGAGCTTGATACGGATGATTTAGTCGTTGTTGGATCAATTAAGAATGGATTAGGAAAACCAAATGAATCTGTCTATTCTGTCGATTTTGAAGCAAATATAGCCTATGTCGTTACCTATGAAAAAATAGATCCACGTTATCAAATTGATTTATCTAATCCGAAAAACCCTACCATTACTAGTGCAGAAGAAAGACCAGGTTATAGTACATACATTCATATTTGGAACAAACCTTCTGAAACTGTACATATCGGATTTCAAACAGATGCAAACCAGCGAGTTATCGGTATGGAAATATCAGCTTTTGATGATGATTTAAAGAGAGAGGATTCCTATTTATTACCTTATAAAGATGAGTTTGATCAATGGACATTTAGTTATTCAGAAGCTATATATAATCCGAAAGCATTAATGATTTCAAGAACACACGGTATCTTCGCATTTCCTGTGATATCTTATCAATATACAGAAACTGAATCTAATCAATATGAATATAAATACGTTAGTCAGTACTTAGTCTTTTTCATTGATTTTACGAAAGAAAATGATGAAGATATCATTTCAGATCCAATTGTTATCTCTCAAATGGAATCTGAATATTATATGCCTATTGATCGAGGAATTTATATCAGTGAAACTGGAGATCAAGCATTCAGAAATATCTATACTTTCTCAAGTGCCGGTATTATGGTTTATAGTCTATTATCAAACAGTGTTGTTCAAACCATTCCGTTTGAATTACCCGAATGGGCAAAATAATCATATGTCGTTTGGTATCATTTATAACTTAGACTAGGAGATGGATTTCTCTTAGTCTTTTTTATGCTATAATTAAATCATCATTTGATATAAAAGAATCAAATACAAAGGAGACTTTCAAATGAGAAAAATGATACTGTTTCTATTAATTATTTCTCTTTTTATGGGTCTTTCATCCTGTGATATGAGTCTAAATCAAATAGATGATGAAAATCAAACAAATGAACCTATACAACCTGTTGATGATAAAAAGGGTGAAAACATTGAATCATTTGAACGTTTTTTTGATGACACAAAAGTAAAAACACTTCACGTTAAGATAACGAATGATAAGTGGGAAGAACTTCATAATGCTATGAAGGATTACTATAATCAGTTTGGACACTATCGTACAGATTACATGGTAGAAGCTGATTTATTATATAGCGATGAAATAGGGACTGTTGAAATTAACCAAATAGGCTTTCGAACACGTGGTAATACATCTAGAGGTCCTATTCAATATGATGATGGAAATCTTGCAATTTCAAGTTTTAAACTATCATTTCATGAATCATATGAACCTAAGAACAAAAATAGAACTGCTTTTGAACTTGAAGAGATTGATTTAAAAAACAATAAAAACTATGATAGTACATACTTAACAGAAAAGTACGCATTAGATCTTTTTAGCAGCTTTGGAGTTTTTTCTGCAAAAACAACGTTAGTTCGATTATTAATAACGATAGGTAATCAAGAACATTATTACGGGATATATACTGCTTTTGAGCCGATTGATGATAACTTTATCAAAAGAAGATTAACTAAAGAAGAATCTCAAGGAAATTTGTATAAAACCTTATGGCAGCAATTTGGTCCTGCAAATTTAGGATATCCAATTTTAGATCGTGCTATAGGGATGAAAGATGAAGCTACTGATTATCGACCATCATATGATTTAAAGACAAATAAAACAGAAAATAATCATACAAATCTAGAACAATTTATTAAAGATATTAATGAAAAAACAGGAGTGTCATTTAAAACGTATATTGAAACTCATTTTGAAGTTGATATGTTTCTAAGGTATTTAGCTGTTGGTGTGATGTTAGGTAATCCTGATGACTATCGGTCGATGGGTAACAACTACTATCTTTATCAAAACTCTCTAACAAATAAATGGATGATTATTCCCTATGATTACGATCATGGGCTTGGACAAGGATGGAATGGTGATAATCTATTTAACGATTATTCCATCGGAAAAGATATTTATGCATGGGCAGAAGTTGATGCTAAATTACTCAATATAAATGACTATCCGCATGTTTTAGTGGATAAAATTCTCTCTTATAATGAGTATCAACTTATGTATGAATCTTACTTATCTGAATTAATTTCTTGTAAAGATGCATTGTTTTCATCAACTAGTTTTATGGCTATCTATCAACTACAGGTTAGTTTATATGATCATTTAATTGAAGGTTCCATGTTTAATATGCGTTTCGGTTTAAGAAATGTTACCTCCTATATTAATGACAAAGTTTTAGATGTTCAAAATCAATTAACCTACTATAGTGAAAATCCTGATAGACGAGCAATATCGTATAGAAATGCATAAAATCATAATGTTTTTAGTGCGTTTTATTTGGTAAATATTCTCACTTGATTTATTCTTTTTGCATGTTATAATTGTTTGGGGTGATTAGTCATGTTTGATCAAATTTGGGCTTTTATGACATCTGTTCCACTATGGGAACTACTCATGATTTTTTCTGCAAAAATCATTGAAGTAACCATCGGAACGATGCGTGTTATTTTAATTACAAAAGGATACCGTAAACCAGGTACTATCTTGGCTATTTTTGAAATCTTGTTATGGGTGTTTATTGCATCACGTGTCATCATGGGAATTGTAGATTATCCGATGAAGGGTTTAGTCTATAGTTTAGGATTTGCCTTTGGTGTATATATTGGTTCATTGCTAGAAACAAGACTTGCTGTTGGTAAAATTCTAATTTATGTTATTCTCGATAAAAATTCTGGAATAACTGTTACAGAAGTTTTAAGAGCATCAGGACATGGCGTAACTACACTCGATGCACATGGTAAGGATTCTGATCGATCTGTACTCATGATTTTTGCTAATAGAAAGAATAAACAATCGATTATTGATATCGTAGAATCAATGAATGAAAAAGCTTTAATTGTTGCAAATGAAGTTTCGATTTTACAAGGTGGATATGTCAGCCCATGGCGACGTATTGCGAAGTAACATTTTTGTTGATTTAATTCTTAAATCATGTATAATAGATAATGGTCGGAGTTATAGCTCAGCGGGAGAGCACCTGCTTGACGTGCAGGGGGTCCTGGGTTCAATCCCCAGTAACTCCACCATTTCTTTAAAAAATAAGACAGTTATGTCTTTTTTTTATTTTAGGACCCCAGATTAAATGACAAATTAAGTATATCCTTAAAAATAAACTGACATAATCTTATAAAAAAATAAGACAATTTAATTGCTAACATAGGCTATAATAGTATTATAAATACTAAAGGAGACAACTATGTTTCTCATTAAAGAAAAGAAAATATTAACACCATACGTTACAAAAATGGTCATTGATGCTCCACACGTTGTTAAACATGCGAAAGTCGGACAATTTGTTATGATACGCGTTGATCAAGAAGGCGAACGTATTCCTTTAACAATTGCCAATAAAGATATAGAACATGGTCTTTTAACCATTATCTTTCAAGTTGTTGGGCGTTCAACCTATCAATTGAATCAGTTAAATGAAGGATCCTACATTGAAGATGTTGCAGGACCACTTGGAAAAGCATCAGAACTCGAAGGTTTAAACCGTGTTCTTTTAGTAGGTGGTGGTGTTGGGTGTGCTATTCTTTATCCCATTGCTGAAGAATTAAAAAAATTAGGTTCTGAAATCTATACGATTATTGGTTTTAGAAATGAATCAATGGTTTTTTTAGAAGATGAGTTTTTATTCATATCCAATAGATATAATATCGTAACAGATGATGGTTCTAAAGGAGAAAAAGGACAAGTAACTGATATCTTAAGATGTGCTTTAAATGAAGATGTACATTATGATAAAGTGATTTCAATCGGACCCATTCCGATGATGAAGGCTGTTAGCGATTTAACAAAAGTTTACAATATACCGACTGTTGTGTCTATGAATCCAATTATGGTTGATGGTACGGGTATGTGTGGTGGATGTCGTGTTTTAGTTGATGGCAAAATGAAATTTGCATGTGTTGATGGACCTGAGTTTGATGCACACCAAGTAGACTTTGATTTAGCCATAAAGAGAAATCAACTCTATAGAGAACAAGAGAATAAATCATTTGAAACATATCTCAAAGGGATGAAGAAATCATGAAAAAGGATCGTACACCCATGCGCATGATTGATGCACATATAAGAAATCACTCATTTCTTGAAGTTAATTGTGGCTATTCATTTGAAGAAGCACAAGATGAAGCAATGCGTTGTTTAGATTGTAAGCACAAACCTTGTGTATCAGGTTGTCCTGTAGGTATCGATATACCAGGTTTCATTAGAGAAATCAAAAATGGAAATATTGATCAAGCATATGATATCATTAGTCTTTCCTCCTCATTACCTGCAGTATGTGGTCGTGTTTGCCCGCAAGAGGCACAGTGTGAAGCACTATGCATACACACAAAAAAAGGTGAATCTGTTGCTATAGGACATCTCGAAAGATTTGTTGCGGATACTTACTATCAACATGAAATCAAGCAAGTTAGAAAAGCTAATAATGGTATTAAAATAGCGATTGTTGGCTCAGGACCAGCAGGGTTATCCTGTGCTCATGATTTAATATCTGAAGGATATGAAGTTGATATATATGAAGCACTTCATCTTCCTGGAGGTGTCTTGTCATATGGGATTCCTTCATTTCGACTTCCAAAAGAAGTTGTTAAAAGAGAGGTTGATGAGCTCATCAATCAAGGTGCTCGTTTAATAACAGACGTTATTATTGGAAAAACATTAACAATTAATGATTTAATAGATATGGGATATAAGAGCATATTTATCGGGACTGGTGCAGGATTGCCTAAGTTTATGAATATCCCTGGAGAAATGCTTCCAGGTGTCTATTCTGCTAATGAGTACTTAACGCGATTAAACCTAATGAAAGCATATGAGAAATCGAGTACAACACCCATACATTTAGGAAAAAGAGTTGCAGTTATCGGTGGCGGAAATGTTGCTTTAGATGCTGCACGTTCAGCAGTTCGTTTAGGAGCAGATTTAGTTTATCTCGTTTATCGAAGAGGAAAAGAAGAAATACCTGCAAGATTAGAAGAAGTGATTCATGCTGAACAAGAAGGAGTTGTATTTAAACTTCTTACCAATGTAAAAGAAATTATTGGAGATGAGAAAGGATTCGTCAAAGCAATTAGGTGTTGTGAAATGGTCTTAGGGGAACTTGATCAATCAGGTAGAAGAAGACCCATAGAAAACCCTAAAAAGCAAGTCGTTTTAACAGTTGATGAAGTTATTATGGCTATTGGAACGACACCCAATCCTTTAATTCTTGAAGATGCGACTAACCTTGAGTCGACGAAAGAAGGATGTCTCATTGTTAATCATGTCACCAACGAAACATCTATACCCATGGTATTTGCTGGTGGTGACGTTGTCACAGGTTCTGCAACTGTGATTTTGGCTATGGAAGCAGGAAAAAAAGCTGCAAAAGCAATGATTGAAAAACTAAGTGCTTAATCTATTAGATTATCTTGTTATCATCATCTATTTATGATAAAATATAATTTGAAAAGGGGAGTAGTTTTCCTGAATTGGTCGTCAACTCGGCGATTGCCCGGCTAATTCCAAGCACAACTTGTAACGAGACCTTTCATGGCGCGCCCAGAAAGGTTTTTTATTTTATTAAAAAGGATGGAATTTATGAACAAAATAGCATATCAATGGTCAAACGAATTACTTGAAAGCGAACTTAATACGCATCTTGATCG
>CAYJBI010000068.1:0-7960 GCA_964368345.1 uncultured Mariniplasma sp.
AAAGATTTAGGAACAAATAAGGAACAAAAAATTACAATTTCAGGTTCAGGTTCATTATCTAAAGAACAAATTGATCGTATGGTTAAAGAAGCTGAAGAACAAGCTGAAGCTGACCGTTTAAAGAAGGAAGAAGCTGATTTACGTAATGAAGCTTCAAACCTAATTTTCCAAACAAACAAAGCAATCACTGATTTAGGTAGTGAAGTTGATGAACAAACGAAATCAAAACTTGAATCAGAAATCAAAGATCTTGAATCTGCTTTAAGTGGCACTGATCTTGATTTAATTAAATCACGCAAAGAAGCACTTGAAAAAGATGCACAAGACGTTGCTGTCAAAGCTTATCAAAAAGCTCAAGAAAAGCATCAAAGTGAACAACCACAGGAAGATAAGTCATCAGATAAAAAGACTGTTGATGCAGAATTCGAAGAAAAATAATCTGTTGAGGGGCACTGCCCCTCAATTATATTGGAGTTGAAGTTATGGCAGATAAACGTGATTATTATGACGTCCTTGGTATCCAAAAAGGAGCTAATGACGACGAAATAAAAAAAGCGTATCGTACGCTAGCAAAGAAGTACCATCCAGACGTTTCTAAAGAAACGGATGCAGAAACTAAATTTAAAGAAGTACAAGAAGCCTATGATACCTTATCAGATGCCCAAAAACGTGCTGCCTATGATCAATACGGTCATCAAGGTAATCCATTTGGAGGTGCAGGTTCAGGTTTTTCAGGCTTTGGAGATTTTGGTGGTTTCGGAGATATTTTCAGCCAATTTTTTGGTGGCGGTAGACAAAAAAGAGATAACTACCATGGACCACAACGCGGTGATGATCTAGAACGTACCATTACGATTGATTTTATGGAAGCTGTTCTAGGAACGAAAAAGCCTATCAGTGTTGAAGTTGAAGAAGAGTGTCATGTTTGTCATGGATCAGGAGCTGAATCATCGAAAGATGTTGAAGTTTGTGATCGCTGTCATGGTGATGGCTTCATAAATGTTGAACAAAGAACCATGTTTGGAGCAATGAGAAGCCAACAAGCTTGTCCTAAGTGTGGTGGTGCTGGTAAAATCATTAAAAAGAGATGTCAAACATGTAATGGCCGTGGTCAAGTTAAAACGGTTAAAAATGTGGATGTTAATATTCCAGCAGGTGTTGATAATAACATGTCACTTAAGGTTGCAGGCTATGGAAATGGTGGAACCAAAGGTGGTGGTGCTGGAGACCTCTATTTAAACTTTAGAGTTCGCCCACATAAGGTGTTTAAACGTCAGGATGATGATATAATTCTAGAAGTGCCTATTACAGTCACACAAGCGGTTTTAGGTACTAATGTTGATATTCCAACGATCTATGGGGATGTCAATTTAAAAATTCCTGCAGGTATTGAACATGGAACCATTCTAAGAATGCGTGAGAAAGGTATTGCCAATGTAAGATCAAAACGTAAGGGTGATCAACAAGTCATTGTTCAGATTAAAGTACCCAAAACGCTTAGTCCACAAGAGAAAAAACTTTATGAACAACTTGAAGGCCTTGAATCTAAAGATAAAGAATCAAGTTGGCAGAAGTTTAAGAACTTATTTAAAAATTAAGGAGGTCAATTGACCTCCTTTTTTGTAAATCAGATTATTTTTTAGGTGGAAGAGGGAAGAAAATCGATGTCTTTTTAGCATATGCTTGAAAATCTTCGTTATCTTTGTATTTCTTTTCTAATAGTGGTACTCCTGAAACAAATAACAATAAATAATTGATAAATGCTGGTCCGATTAAGCCAATCACAGAGAGCCATGAAAATGTGCTTAATCCGATGATACCAATCGCCCACCACATGAGTGCTTCTCCAAAATAGTTTGGATGACGTGTATATTTCCATAAACCAGTTTGTAAAATCTTACCCTTATTATCCTTGTTTTGTTTAAACGCTTTTAATTGAGCATCGCCTAAAGCTTCAAAGAAGAATCCTATAAACCATAAGAGAATACCAATACCAAGTATAATGTAACCAAATACATCTAATTCAACATCAATTAAACTGATTAACTGTATGGGTAATGATACGATTAAAAGAAACGTCATTTGGAGCATAAACACAATGAAATATGCTTTTAATGCGACTTTTGTTTTCCATTTGTTACGCATATTGACATATCTGAAATCTTCAGGTTTTGACCAATTACGTAGACCAATATAGAAAAATAAACGGAATCCCCATAGAGCAACTAAAGAGGTAATAACTATTTGGTAGATGGTATAGGTTTTACTAACAAGTAGTGACGTAACTGCAATAACAACAAATCCTAAACCCCAAGCCATATCTGCAAGACCATTATTTTTCTTGACTTGAGCAATGATATAGGCGATATTAAAAAATACAAAAAGTGATACAATTGGAATCCAAATCATCGTTAATCCTTTCTGATGTACGCTATTGCTACAGTACCAATACCTGCGTTCATCGCAACCACTGTTGATATATCCATGATATAAAGAGGCTCTTTACCAATAAGTTCTACATATATTTTTCGATAAGATTCTGCACGCTCAGGCGCGTTGGCATGTACAATGGCATAAGAATCAATCCCATGTTTTTTGACTATTTCTGTCATGTGGGCATAGATTTTTTTGTCTGCCGAATGTACGGATAAAGCTTTTGAGAAAATAATACCTGCCCCAGATTCATCAATAGAAATGACGGGTTTTAAATGCATGAGGTTCGCGATTGTCCCACTAACTTTCGTTAATCTTCCAGATCGAATCATGTATTTTAAAACTTTGACGCTTACTAAGATTTTCGATTTTGAAGTAAATGCTTCAAGTGATGAAATGATATCATCAAACGTTAATCCTTGTTCAATGAGTTTTGCTGCTTTTAAAACAAGTAATCCTTCAGCCCCAGAGTTTTGTCTGCTGTTAAAAATACGAATGTGATGGTTTGGGAATTTTTTAGATGCTTCCATAAAAGAATGGTAAGTTCCACTCATTTTTTCTGATACAGTAACCACTAAAATTTCTTTATAATAAGTGGTTAAAAATGAGAAGAAGTTTTCTAAAGTCTTAACATTTGGCTGAGCAGATGTTGGATAGACAGTTAATGAATCCATCATTTCATAAAATCTTGAAGATTGAATGGTTACTTTATCAAGATAGTTACTATCATTCATATGAAGATTGATGGGAACTTGGTGGATTTGATATTGATCAATAAGTTCAATAGGAAGATCAGCGATAGAATCTGTCACAAGCGCAATCGGATATTTCTTATGATTGGCTGCTTCAAATTGACGTCTCATATCATCGACTTTTTGTTCAGAAATTCTTGCGATTCCATCTAAATACTCAAAAACATCAGCAGGACGATCTGTATGAATGTGAATTCTTACTGTTTTCTTACTGCCAGCAACAACTAAAGAATCTCCAAAAACGGGTAATTCTTCTTTTAAACGATCCACATCAAGGTTTTCTCCACGAATAAGTGCTTCAGTACAAAAACGGAATTGTGAATCTTCAAGATGATCGACATGAATCTCTTCAACAGTATCATGCTCTTCAATAATAACATCTTCACCTTTAAATGCTTTGATAAAACCTTCAATGAAATGAACAAAGCCTTTAGCTCCTGCATCTACAACATGATTATCTTTTAAAACTTGTAGTTTTTCAGGAGTACGCGCTAATTCTTCTTTAAGAACTTCAAAAGCTTTTAAAAATAACTCAATGGCATTTGAGGTTGCTTTTTTAAACTCTTTTAAAGCATGAGCCCATGCGCGCATAACAGTAATCATCGTGCCTTCAACAGGACGACTGATTGAAGAATATGCATAACTATAGGCTGTTTCTGAGGTTTCAATCAACGCATTTAAATCAGGCTCTGGATTTTGTAAACCAGTAGCAAAACCGTTAATATAAGAGGCGAAAATGATGCCTGAGTTACCTCTTGCACCAACAATTGCAGCATCAACTATAGACTGCATGGTTTCATCAAGAGTTGATCCAAGCTTTGATTTTTCAATAATGGTTAACATAAGCGAAGCCAAATTAGTCCCTGTGTCGCCATCTGGAACAGGGAACACATTAATCGCATTTAAATCATTCTTTTCTGAAATAACATTTTTTGCACCAATGATAAATGATTGATAGATTAACTCATTGGTTATTGTAAGTGTTGACATCGGATGCCTCCTTTAAGAAATTAAACTATTGACAAGAAATGTAAGACCTGAGACTGAGGCACCTAAAAAGGTCCCCCAAATTAAATCGATAATTGTTATTTGTATAGGCCAATCTTTGAGTGTTGCAAGATTGGTTAAGTCGTAGGTTGCATAAGCCATAAAACCAAATAATGCACCATATAGAAGGGCTTTAGTCCATTCACCATCATTGACAGCAGGGTTGATTGCGAAAAACACAAGACCACCTATGAAAAGTAAATAAAAAATAATTGCTGCAATCCAATTCACTTGATCTGCCATTAAGTGACCAAGTTGTTTTTGATACAAGTTTTTGGCAATAAGACCTAGCCAAATGAGATCGATAATCATAAACAAGACAAATGCAATACCGTAAAGTTTTAAAAAGCCTAACATGAGTATCCCTCCTTTTACCTAAATGATATCATATATTATATATAATTTCATGTTAATACATTTCAAAATGATTAAAAAGTGAATGATATCGTTTTAAAGCATCGTGGTTTTTTATGGGTCATCAAATATGATATAATGGCTGTGATACAAATTGATGGAGGTTACTATGATACTGATTAGACATCACAACGAAGGACATCTCAAACCCTATTTTTATTTTGCTTTAGAAGAATATGTTTTAACACATCTTTTGAAGGATGATGAAACGTACTTTTTTACATGGGAAATACATGGTGTTGTTATAGGGAAAAATCAGGTAATTGAAAATGAGGTCAACCTAAACTTCTTAAAAGAAAACAACATTGATGTTTATAGACGTCCCACAGGTGGAGGATGTGTTTATGCAGATCACAGAAACACGATGTTTTCAATCATTACGAAAAGAACAAATAAAGAGTTTACGTTTAAAACATATTTATCTAAGATTATTGATTCAATGAAAATCCTAAATTTAAATCTCGAATTTAGTGGAAGAAATGATCTTTTATTTGAAGGGAAGAAGATTTCAGGTAATGCTTTTTTACAAAACAAGTATGGTATGTTGATGCATGGTACTTTTCTTTATGATTGCGACCTTGAAACCATGGTTAGAGCTATTACACCTAATGATGAAAAACTTGTTTCAAAGGGTATAGATTCTGTGCGTTCACGGGTTACAAATTTAAAACCATATCTTCACGGATTAACCCAAGAACAACTTATTAAACATTTTGAAAATACAATGACTTATCAAACATACGAACTTAATGAAGAAGAAGTTAAGCAAATTTCACAGATGGCTTTAAAATATGAATCTAAAGAATGGATATATAAAAAACAACCTCCCTACACAAAAATACTTAAGAAAAGACTATCGGGTGGATTATTCGAAGTTAAACTAGATCTCGAAGAAGGTATTATCAAAAATCTTGTAATACAAGGCGATTTTTTCGATACGAAACCTTTAATTACTTTTGAACAGTTATTTATAGATCACCCCTACGATAGAAAAACAATTGATCATATTTTATCTTCTCAAGGTATTGAAGACTACATTCTTGATAGTAATACCAATCAATTTAAGGAACTACTTTATGAAGGAATCCTTGGTGAGTAACTAAATACTGCAATATTCAGCTTCTTTTCATTAAAAGTATATGAAAATTTGACACCGAATTTAATAATTCGTTATAATAGAGTAAAGAGCGAAAGGTGGGATAGTTGTGAAAAAGAACAAAAAAGAAAAAGCAGAACAAAAAATCAACGAAGAAATTATAAGTGAGGAATCAGTTGTAATTACAAAACCTGATAAAAAAGCGATAAAAAAAGCAAAAAAAGAAGCTAAAAAAGCATCAAAAGAGCAAAAAGAAGTTGAAAAATTTGATGAACAACTAGAGAAATTAGCTCAAAGCGCAGAAGAACTTAAGAATAACCCAGCAAAACGAGCTGAATGGGTGAATAAATATTTTAAAAAACAATTTGGTAAAGCTAATCCTATGTACATGAATCTTGTTCAAATGGATTATCAAACTGTGATTGAACGTGCTACAAAACTCATTGGAATTGATAGTAATCTATACGAAGAATACCACCAGGTTATCGCACCAGACTCTTTAGATAATTCAAGAAGTGTCAGATATCGTTTTGATAAGACAGCTGACAACAAAAACTATACACTTTATTATGATCAAGTCTTTATGACTGTTCTTTTCTTTGGACAAGAAAACCTCTTCATATACCGCGCTAATGTCGATCATTTAACAGGTGACGTTGTGATGGAAAAAGCAAATGAGTTTTCATATTTTGACATTGTTTCGATTGAAACAAGTCGAACACATGATCGAATCAACAATCCCAAATACTTACAACTCAGTCTAAATTTAAACTTATTAGATGGCGAAGAATTCAATCTCAATTTAAGAAATCAAAGACTTTATGCAAGCCAAGGTAGAAACTATATTTTCTTAATTCTCTCGATTGTTTTATCACTTGCTTCACTCTTAGTGTTAGGAATCGTCTTTAAGATGTGGATGATTGGAGTTTACACCCTTGGATTAATCCTTGTTGGTGTTGTTATAGAAATATTTAGACACAAGCATAAATTACACATCGAATGTCCATTTTTGACTCCACACGAACAATTAATTATCGGTTTAATTAAAGAAAAAGTGCGTGAAAGTCACAAATCTTAGAAACCTCTCTTGGTTTTCAATTTCTTAGGATTTATAATTGACTTTTACATGAATATTTTGTATAATACTTTCGTTGAGGTGATATGATGAAATTTACAGTTCACGAACTGAAGGAAAACACGAATTTAACCTTCACGTTTGATTATACGCATCATCTCAAAGATATCCCTGACATGCTATCAATTGATATTGCTAAAATCTCTTGTAAAAATGAGTGGATTCAAAGTGAATTAATTATGGATGTTGAAGTGGATGTCAAGATGGAATTAGCGTGCGCCAAAACGTTAAAGCCAGTTCTATACCACATGCATATGCATGAAGAAATTATGTTTGGCGACTCTGAGGATTGTGATTATCCACTGACAGATCCAATTGAGTTAACTGATATCCTATTTGGATATTTATTGTCAGAAAAACCTTATACCATCTATCATCCAGATGCAGATAAAACCTCTTTTGAAGAAGAAAGAAGTCCACATCCAGCATTTGCAGATTTAGATAAGACTCTTTAAAAATAGGAGGTGAACAGATGGCTGTTCCATTTCGTAGAACGGGTAAAACTGCTAAGAGAAAAAGAAGAACTCACTTCAAATTAACCGCTCCAGCATTAGTTGTTTGCCCACAGACAGGTGAATTTACACTACCACACCGTGTAACACCAAACAGTGGTTATTACAAAGGACAACAAGTTTTAACCAAGAAAGAATCCAAGAAGGATTAAGGAAGGGTGCCTAAGGCACCTTTTTCTTTTATGATTTGACAAGTAAGGTCTTTTCATAGATAATGAATTTGTTATAGAGGTGAATGATGAAACACGTAACGGTATTATTAAATGAAGCAATTGAGTATTTAAATATAAAAAAAGACGGTATTTATGTCGATGGTACATTAGGTGGTGCTGGTCACAGCAAGCTAATTTTGTCTCATCTTAAAGATGGATTTTTATATGCATTTGACCAAGACCAATTTGCGATTGATTATGCAAAAAATGTTTTAAAAGATAATGATCATTATGAAATCATTAAGTCAAATTTTACATATCTGAAACAAAAATTAAAAAAAAGAAATGTTACTGCAATTGATGGACTTTTATTAGATCTTGGTTTATCATCATTTCAAATAGATGATGAAAAAAGAGGA
>CAYJBI010000069.1:0-7841 GCA_964368345.1 uncultured Mariniplasma sp.
AATATTGTGATAAAAAATTAAGAATAAAAAATAAGATAAAAAGTTGAGCTAAAACAAGTAAAAGAATAAGAAAAGTTCTGCTTAAAAGCATTCTTAAGATGCGTTTCATGTTAGTTACTCCTTAATAAAAACAAAATGTGTATTGTCTGAACGTTTTGAATCATAATGAAAACCATGGATGATGATGCGTTTAAGATCTTCTGGTTTCTCTATGAGTTTGACTGCAAGATATCGTGCAAACAAACCTCGCATGGTTTTCAAATGCATCGAACTCTTGATTTCTTGATTATTTTTTATTTCTATGAAATCGATATGTATCATAGTGATATCATGCGGCATTACTTTTACATACTCTTCAGATGCAAGATTAATGATAAGTTCATGATGAATAAAGTTTTCGATATAGGATTTGATTTTTGGCTTCCAAAAATCATAGAGATTTGTGATTGTTAAATCTTGCATTTCAAGTCGGTATAATGAGATGCCATCGAGAGGTCTTAAAATGCCGTAGAGACCTGATAAAATCAAAAAATGATCTTCTATATATGTTTTTTGGACAGGTGTTAATGATTGATAATCTAGTTGTTTAAAGACCTGTCCATAATAACTTGTGATTGCTTGAAATCTATTTTCATTAAAATGATCAAGAAAATATGAGACTTCTAAAAGAAGTTTATCACTTAACTTCATTTTCTTTTTGATAAGGTCTTTATCTAGTTTTTTTAAAGATTCATAAAGATAAATGGCTTCATGTTCAAAATAAGGCCTTTCATTTGCAGGAATTAAATCTTTAGCAAATGTTTTTGCCGGTGATAATATAATCTTCATTTTTTAATACCTCATGTACTTTGATTATATCAAATTGCACAAAAAAATGATACAATAGATATGCTAACAGGAGGATATAACATTGAATGAACGAAAGCTTTCTCTACTCATGGATTTCTATGAGTTAACGATGGCCAATGGTTATTTTATGGACAATAAGGTTGACCAAATTGCTATTTTTGATGTTTTCTTTAGATCAATTCCTGATCAAGGTGGTTTTGCAGTCTTTGCAGGTCTTGAACAAGTCATCGAGTATATTAGACATTTATCTTTTTCAGATGAAGAAATTGTTTATTTGAGAAATAAAAAAGTGTTTGATGAAAGTTTCTTAAATTATTTAAAACACTTTAAATTTACCTCAGATATTTTCGCGATGGAAGAAGGAACACCAATTTTCCCTCATGAACCTATCATGATTGTCAGAGGTCCCATTATTGAATGTCAATTAATTGAGACCATGATTTTACTAACAATTAATCATCAAAGTTTGATTGCTACAAAAGCATCACGTATTGTACATGCTGCCCAAGGAAGAGCAGTTTTAGAATTTGGAGCACGACGTGCTCATGGCTATGATGCATCCATCTTTGGTGCAAGAGCTGCTTATATTGCAGGTGCGATAGGTTCATCTAACACGTATGTTGATTTTAAGTACCGTATTCCAGCAATCGGTACGATGGCACATAGTTATATTCAAAGTTATGATTCAGAGTATGATGCGTTTAAAGCATATGCCAATACTTATCCAAATAACACCGTATTACTTGTTGATACGTATAATACGTTAAAAGAAGGTATTCCAAATGCGATAAAAATTCATCAAGAGATTTTAGAACCTAAAGGGTATCGTTTAAAAGGTATCCGTCTTGATTCAGGAGACTTGACATATCTAACAAAAGAAGCAAGAAAAATGTTAGATGCTCATGGATTAAATGATGTTAAAATTACGGTTTCAAACTCTTTAGATGAGTATCTTATTAAAGAATTAATTCATCAGGGTGCACAAATTGATGCATTTGGTGTGGGTGAACGTTTAGTCACTGCGCGTAGCGAGTCTGTTTTTGGGGGTGTCTTTAAGTTATCAGCAATTGAAGTCCAGGGAGAGTTAATCCCTAAAATCAAGATTTCTGAAAATATTCAAAAGACAACAACCCCTGGATTTAAACAGGTTTATCGCTTTTATGATGAATTTGGAATGGCTGAAGCTGATGTAATGACACTTCATGATGAAGTCATCGCTAAAGATCAGCCATATCATCTTTTTGATCCACTTTTCCCGTGGAAATCAAAGGTGATTGAAAAGTTTACTGCAGTTCCCTTATTGAAACCGATCTTTAAAAAAGGTAAATTAGTTTATAAATTACCAACTTTAGATAAAATAAGAGCTTATGCTAAACAAGAACATGATCGCTTATGGCCAGAAGTTCTTCGTTTAGAACATCCACATGAATATTATGTTGACCTTTCACAAAATCTTTGGGATTTAAAGCAAGACATGATTAAAAAATATAAGAAATAGAATGAAGGGTTAGTTTGGCGCGTACGATAAAAAAACAAAACATTGATCGCATTTTACATCATCCATCGCTATTAAAAGGTATTGTCATTATGGCAATACCCGTTTTTTTGAACAATTTTTTAAAGAGTTTACACGATATGGTGGATGCTATTTTTGTTGCTCGTATGGATGTTTCATCTCAAGCTACACTTGATGCTGCACTCGCAGCATTAAATATTCATTGGCCAGTTTTTAATCTTTTTATGGCACTTGCTGCTGGTTTAGGAATTGCTACAGTTTCAATGGTTAGTCAATATGTGGGTGCAGGAAGAAAAGATTTAGCATCTTCTTATGCGAGTAAACTCATTACTTTAGCCATCATTTTTGCTTTTGTTGTGATGGGTATTTTCTTAGTAACCTCTGATAAGGTTCTTGGATTTAACCTATTTGCATATTTAATGGGTGCTCGAGGAGAGACTTTAGGATTTGCTGGCGAATATTTTAGAATTCGAAGTTTTGAGTTTATCTTTGTTTTCATTTTTATTGTTTATCAAGCGATTAGGCAAGCAACAGGAGAGACATTATACCCAGTTATACTTAATATTGGAGGTATATTCTTAAATATTATACTTACATGGCTATTTGTATCCGAGATGAATATGGGAATCGCTGGAGCTGCATATGCGACGTTAATCGCAAACGCAGCTCCACTACCACTCATTATTTATGACTTATTTTATTCAAAACATCACATCAAAATATCGATTAAAGAAATGATGGTTAATAAAGATACATTATCTGAGATGAGTCGCTTTGCAGTTCCAGCTTCTGTTGGACAAGCGATTTCATCATTAGGATTTGTAATCATACAAAGTATTATTTTAAGATATGGTGATGATGTTTCTGCAGGTTTTTCTGTAGGAAACAGAATATCTTCACTCCTCTTAAATCCTGTTGTTGCTATCTCAACGATATCTGCTGCATTTATTGGATTAAATATTGGGCACGCTCAACCTGAACGTGCTAAAAGATCTTATCAAGTTTCTAGAAATCTTTCATTTATTTTGATGACAGTTGGTGTCGCAATCATTATCCCACTTCGATTTCCCATCATTGAGCTTATTTTAGGAACTCATGCATCAGAGTCATATCAGATTGCGGGTGTTTATACGTTATGGCTTTTATTAACACAACCGCTTATGGCATTATTCCAAAGTTATATCGGGTTATTTAATGGTTCTGGACATTCTAATTACACATTAAAGATGTCTTTATTAAGACTTTGGGGAATGCGTATTCCTATGGTTATCATCTTGATGTTTATTCTTCCTAAAGATGATTATAGGGGTATCTTTTGGGCGATGATGATATCTAATTTTGTTATTTTGTTCTATGGACATTATTTGAAAAAAAGTATTAAATATGAATTGCAGGTGAGATTATGAATATCCATATTGTTTTATATGAACCAGAGATTCCTCAAAATACAGGAAATATTATGAGAACGTGTGTTGCACTCGGTGTCAAACTCCATTTGATTGAACCACTTGGCTTTAAAATTGATGAATCAAGATTAAGAAGAAGTGCACTTGATTATTATGACCATCTCAATTATGTTGTTCATAAGGATTTTAATGATTTTAGCGAGAAAAATCCTGGGACATATCTTTTTTTGACACGTTATGGAAAAAAGAACTATGCAGATATTGATTATCCCAAGTTACCTGAACCTATTTATCTGATCTTTGGTAAAGAATCCACAGGAGTCGATAGAAAGCTTTTAGCAAAACATTTAGATAACTGTTATCGAATCCCTACAACTGATAAAGTGAGAAGCCTCAATTTATCAAATGCAGTAGCTATTGTGAGTTATGAGGTTTTTAGACAGTTTAATTATGAAAATTTAATATCAGTTGAACCAGAAACACATAAAGGAAAAGACTTTTTAGATCAATTTTTGGAGGATGTATGAAATTAACACATAAACAAACATTAGGTGAAGAAATCGCAAATGCAGTTTCACATGGTGTGATGGCTATTTTTGGAATTGTTGCACTTATCTTATTATTAATAAAATCTGATCGATCGATTGAGGTTGTATCAGCAATCATTTTTGGATTTGGTATGATTAATCTATATACCATGTCAACCATATATCACGCACTCTTTCATGTTAAAGCAAAATCGGTGTTTCAACGTTTTGATCATATCTCGATTTATATTTTAATTGGTGGAACGTTTGCTCCTGCATTACTCTTACTTCCTGAATTACAAGAACCCTTATGGGGAATTGAAGGATTAGGGTTAGGACCTGTTTTACTTATGATCCAGTGGATACTTATTATTGTTGGTATCATATTTAAATCGATTTGGATTAAAAAATTTGCAAAACTTCATGTGTTTATTTATTTAGCAATTGGATGGAGTGCACTTATCTTTTCAAAACAGCTTTTAGCATATCAAGCAAATGCCTTTTGGTTTGTTTTTGCTGGAGGTGTTGCCTATAGCATTGGTGTTATCTTTTATGCCTTCCCTAAAATCAAGTATTTTCACTTTATTTGGCATATATTTACATCGATTGGGACAGTTTTACAGTTTTTCGCCATTTATGGTTACTTATATTAATGTGAATAATTATTCATACTCTTGAAATTAAACAATATTTCATGTAAGATGAACATGTAGATAAAAAATAAGGAGATATATAAATTATGAAAATTTTAGCAGTCAACGCGGGTAGTTCATCACTTAAATTCCAAGTTTTTGAAATGCCTTCTGAGAAAACCATTGTTTCAGGGATTGTTGAACGTATTGGTTATGATAATGCAGCAATCATTTTTAAGTATGATGGACAAAAATTTACTGAAAACCATCAAATCTTAAATCATAAAGTTGCAGTAGAAATGGTGATTCATGGTTTACTTGAAAGAAAAATTATTGAATCTTTAGACGAAATTAAAGGCGTTGGTCACCGTGTAGTTCAAGGCGGTGAACTCTTTAAGGAATCTGCTGTTATCGATGATCAAGTGATTGAAAAGATTGCGAGTCTTAATGATTTAGCTCCTCTTCATAATCCAGCAAATTTGACTGGTATTCACGCATTTCAAGAAGCATTGCCTAATGTTGTACAAGTTGCAGTATTTGATACGACATTTCATCAAACCATGACAGAAGATGCATACCTTTATGCAGCACCTTATGAATGGTATCAAAAATATGGTGTTAGAAAATATGGTTTCCATGGAACATCACACCAGTATGTTTCACAAAGAGCTTGTGAATTACTTCATAATCCAAAAGCAAAAGTGGTTGTATGTCATTTAGGTAATGGAGCATCATTATGTGCTGTTGATGGTGGTAAATCGGTTGATACATCGATGGGTCTAACACCTCTTGAAGGAATTCCTATGGGAACTCGTTCAGGAAATATTGACCCAGCTGTCTTAATGCTTGTATCCTCTAAAGAAGATAAGACATATGGTGAAGTACTTGATGAATTAAATAAAAAATCAGGTTACCTTGGTTTATCTGGTTTCTCTAATGATTCAAGAGATATCATTGATGGTATGAATCGTGGAGATTATCGTGCAACTTTAGCCCATAAGGTTCAAGTAAAACGAATTGTTGATTATATTGGTTCTTACTATGTTTATATGGGCGGCTTGGATGCGATTGTATTTACTGCAGGTATCGGTGAAAATGCACCTGAAATAAGAAGAGACGTCATTAAAGGCATTAAAGTTTTAGGTATTGAACTCAATGCTGAAGAAAATGAGAAGCGCGGTGAACGTATGGTTTCTACCTCTGATTCCAAAGTTAAAGCATTTATCATTCCTACAAATGAAGAAGTCATGATTGCAAGAGAAGTTGTCAGATTAAAGTAACGACTAAATATTAAAAACATGAGCAAGATTTTGCTTATGTTTTTTTTGTTTAGTGTTATGATAAGTATATAAGAATAACGTGGTTTTCATGGTTATTCATAAAGGAGTTATTGTAGATGAATGAACACATAAAAAAAGATGATTTATTGGATTTAGAAATTAGACGTATGGGGATTAACGGTGAAGGGATTGCATATTATAAAAAACTAGCAATCTTTATTGACCAAGCCTTACCAGGTGAAAAGATAAAGGTTAAAATAAATGAAGTTTATGAAAATAGAGCAACAGCCTCTATCGAAGAAATACTAAGATCAAGCTCCATGAGAAGAACTCCTTTTTGTCCTGTCTATGATACGTGTGGAGGATGTCAAACACAACATATCGATTATGATTTTATGCTTGAACAAAAGCGAGATATCGTTTTAAAGAGCTTTGATCGTTATTTAGGGCATAAGGTTACACCTAATCTTGTAAAAGCAACCAAAGGGGCATTAAATCCTTTAAACTATAGAAATAAAGTATCTCTTCCTTTACAAATGATTAAAGGAAAAAGTTATTTTGGAATGTACGCTAGAAATTCTAATCAATTTATTCCAATCGATGGATGTCCTATTCAAGATGAGGATATTAATCATATATTAAGAACCATTGTTTCACTCATGAATCAGTTTAAAATGGAAGCTATTGATTCAAAAACTAAAAAGGGATACGTAAGACATCTTGTCGTAAGAGTAGGTAAAAAGACAAAAGAAGCTCAAGTTACCTTTGTAATGATGAAAAAATCTGATCGTTTACATGATTTAGTAAAAGAATTGATTTCTAAAGAGAAAAAGATTGTTTCTGTTTTTGAAGTCATTAATCCTGATTTAAAGAAAGTTGGTTATTTTACAGAAGATATAAAATTAGTTTTTGGAAAGAAAACAATCGAAGAAGATTTAGATGGGTATCAATATCATTTAACTCCTGAAGCATTCTTTCAATTAAATAGTGAGCAAGCAAGTGTTTTCTATCATGAGATGAAACGATTAGCGAACTTAAAGAAACATGAAATTGCGATTGATGCTTATGCAGGAATAGCTCCTGTTTCACATTATATTCATGATCAAGCCAAACATGTTTATGCCATTGAAATAGATCCTTCATCGTGTGAATCTGCGAAGCTATCTTTAGAAAGAAATAATATCACAAATGTCACAGTGTTAGAAAGTGATTTTAAACGCGCATTATCAGGATTAAAGGAAAAAAAGATCGATGTTATGTTTTTTGATCCACCAAGAGTTGGTTTAGGTGATGAAACCATTGATTTAATTTTAAAGTTTAGACCTTCTAGGCTGATTTATGGTTCATGTAACCCTTCAACTTTAGCTAAAGATTTAAATGTACTTTTAAAAACATATGATTTAGTTGAATGTATTCCAATTGATATGTTTCCATATACATCTTTGGTAGAGAGTATCTCATTGCTTGAATTAAAAACGGCTTTGTAAGGCTCTTGGTGGTGCATCATAGAATCATAAAATATAAGATATAGGCTGGAAATTTATATTTTCCAGCCTTTTTTTGTTTTTACCTATTTTCTCAAGTGTTGGGGGTAGTATGTGGAAACATGTAACTCAAGGTAGGGTTGAGTG
>CAYJBI010000070.1:0-7747 GCA_964368345.1 uncultured Mariniplasma sp.
TATCGTATAATAGAAATAGAAAATAGAAAGAAGGTATTAATATGAATAGACTTATTGAACGTTTCTTACGCTACGTTAAGGTAGATACACAATCATCTCATGAAACTCATACACATCCCTCTACTGAAAAACAAAAAAATTTATCACGTATGCTTGTTTCTGAATTAAACGCTATCGGTGTTTCTGCTTTTATAGATGATTATGGATACACTTATGCAAAAATAGAAAAGAACTGTGAGAACGCCTATTCCATCGGTTTAATCGCACATGTTGATACATCACCTGATGCACCCGGATTAAATGTTAATCCTAGAATCATTCATCATTATGATGGGTCGACGATTAAACTCAACGAACAACTTAGTATGGCACCTGATCACTATCCAAGTTTATCACGTGTCATTGGCGAAGATATTATCGTTACTGATGGAAATACACTTTTAGGTGCTGATGATAAGTGTGGTGTTGCAGAAATCATGGAAGTGATTGAATACTTCGTAAGCCATAAAGATGTTAAACATGGCGATATTTATGTTTGTTTTACCCCTGATGAGGAAATTGGTGAAGGTGCAGATCATTTTAACTATGATTGGTTTAAAGCTGATTTTGCATATACAGCAGATGGTGATGAAGTTGGAGGAATTGAATTTGAAAATTTCAATGCTGCTTCTGCTGATTTAAACTTTGTCGGAAAATCTATTCATCCAGGATCTGCTAAAAATAAAATGATTAACGCACTTCATCTTGCTATGGAGTTTCATCATATGTTACCTACATTTAAAAACCCTGCTTATACCGAAGGTTATGAAGGATTTAATCATTTAACTGGATTAAAAGGGGAAGTCGAACACGCGCATGCTCACTATATTATTAGAAATCACGATATGAAAAAATTCAACGAACAAAAAAATGAGTTTCATGAAGCTGTAAACTATATGAATAAGAAATATGGTTATCAAGCTGTTGAATTAAGCATTAAAGATAGTTACTTAAACATGTTTGAAATCATTAAAGATCACATGTATATCGTTGAACTTGCTAAAAAGGCAACTGAAAATGTCGGTATTACACCTTTTTATAAAGCAATTCGCGGAGGTACTGATGGTGCTAGATTAACATATGAAGGTTTATTATGCCCTAATCTTGGTACCGGTGGATATCAATTCCATGGACGTATGGAATTTGCATCCATCAATCAAATGGAAAAAGCTGTAAAGATTTTCATTGAAATTATCCGATTATCTGCATCTAAATAAATTAGTATTAATATATAAAAAAACAGCCGTTTTAAATATAAACGACTGTTTTTTTATTCTAGGTCTTTATTCCCATTTAAAAAACCGAATAGCAACCCCTAAGCAAATCAAAGTGATACTTCCCATAATGATAACAGGAATGAATACATCACTTATTTCTAAACCTAAGACAACGTTTTTTAGTATTTTTATTCCTTGAGTTAACGGTAGTATGTCAACTATTTTTTGTAATGTATGAGGCATGACTTCATAAGGAAGTGTTGCTCCTGAAAAGATAAGCATTGGAAAATAGAGTGCACTTGCGATAACTCCCGCACGCTTTGCATTCTTTGCAAGCCCCCCTACCATTAGTCCAATACTAAACATGGAAACCAAAACCATACTCCACCAAAATAATACTTTTAATAAATTGCCTTGTATTTTAAAACCAAACAATAGGTTTCCAAGAAGTAACAATGTAATAAAAGATATGAGTGCATAGATAAAATAGACTGTTAGTTCAACAAGTAATATCGTTATTGGATTAATAGGAGTTACTTTAAAACGTTTTAGTATTTGTTTACTACGATAATCAGAGATAACAATGGGTAATCCCATAACACCTCCTGCACATATAGAAATCGTTATTAATGCACCAAATGATTGATCAATCATTGAATAAGTTGCGCGTTCAAATGCTGGCTTTTCACCATAAATGATACCTAAGATAACTAATAGTATTAATGGTAATATAACTGCAAATATGAGCATATCCATACCTCTAAAACTTAATTTAAGCTCAGTTTTCAGCAATTTTTTATAAGCATTCATTTTGGATCTCCTTTTCATCTGTAAACCATAAATACGCATCTTCAAATTTCTTTTGCTTACTTTCTTTGATGGCTTCAAGTACGGTTCCTTGATAGATTTTATTTCCTTTTTTTAATATTAAGATTTCATCACAAAGCACTTCTACTTCATCCATAAAATGTGATGTCAATAGAATCGTTAAACCTTTTTTCTTCAAGTCTTCAAGCATCTTCCATACATCTCTTCTAGCTCTTGCATCAAGACCCGTTGTTAATTCATCAAGAAATACATCTTGTGGATTGGGTATGAGTGCTAAAACAATAAATAGTCTTTGTTTTTGACCACCCGATAGATCTTTTACAAAACTATTTTTTTTGTTTAGAAGATCACATTGATTAAGTAAATATGTGATATCTTTTGGATTCTTGTAAAGTGATGATGTCACTTCACATAATTCAAAAACCTTGATATTTTCTTGATAATTGGCCTATTGAAACTGAACACCTATGTGTTCGAATAAACGCTTATCTCTTGTTTCAGGTTTAAAACCTAAAAGAAAGATATTGCCATGATCTTTCTTCTTTGTACCTAAAATACATTCGATGGTTGTACTTTTCCCAGCTCCATTACTTCCTAGCAAACCAAAAACAGAACCTTTTTTGACATTGAAACTTAAATCATTTACAGCTATGTTAGTCCCATATGACTTTTTAAGATGCTCTACCTTTATGACATCTTCCATTTTGAATACCTCCTATATGTAATATAAAATAGAATAACACCAAACAAAAGTCTGGTGTTATAGTGGAGGGTTTGAATATTTTTCTTTCATTTTTAGTAATCGTTTTATCATTAAATCTGCATTTTTCTTTGCTTCATTTAATGAAATGTTTAATCGATCACAAACAGATACAATCTCTTCTTTTGGATCAGGAAAATTTAGTAAAGTCTTAATCTGGTTATCCTTATTTTTATAAAGTGAATTCATCATACGCAAGATGGCTTGAATTGAATAATTGGACATACGAAGTAACCGAATAATCTTTATTCTTTGCATATCCTCCATATCATAGATACGATAACCGTTTTTTTTGCGTTTAATCTTTAATAAACCATTCATTTCCCAATGTCTAAGCTGATCCATAGAAATGTTGAGTTGTTTTGAAATTTCATGCCTTTTAAAACTAACTACTTCATCTACGTTTGTTGATTCTAGCAAATGATGTGTGATGAAAACTGATTCATTTGCACGTTCAATCTCAAGATGAATTGATTCGATATATGCTTTAGTCATCCATATAGCTTGATCATAAAAACCTTTAGCAGCCGTTTTTACAATCTCAATCATTTGTTTTCTTAAGCCACTTTGTAAAATTTCTACTTGAAAAGCAATACGCCCTAACCGTAATTGATCAATATGAATATCATTAAATACCCGGTAACCATTACTTTTTCGAATCGCTTTTGGGATTAATGCTAAAGTTTCATACTTTCTAACTGTATTTGGATGTATGCCCACCATCCTTGCTACTTGTATAGTGGAATACTCATGACCATTTATCATTTTATGCGTTTACTTTTAATCTTTGATATATTTCTATGTTTGTACGTTTAAACTGTTTAGCAATTAATAGACAAAACACAACCCAAGGAATCAAAGATGTTAATGCAAAAACCATACCAACTACTCCAAAAGATGAGGGAACTGACATTAAAACTGCTGAAATTAACCCCCAAATACCAATTGTTTTATGTGCTGGTTTTGCAAGTAAGAATGCAATACTATAAATATAAAGACTGATGGCATTAAGTATATAGTAACTGATAAATGATGTTCCAATATAGGTTGCTAGTAAAAGTTCACCATTCGCAATTAATCTTTCTTTTTCCAAACCTGATGCTACGATATAACGATCACTTAAAAAATAAAACTCAAAAGCAGGATTTGATCCATAATAACTTGCAATACCGATAGCTCCTATTAAAAGTGCTAGAAGTGCAATTAATGGTTTATGTTTGATTAAATAAAGTGTTAATGAGAAATAAACCATGATTAAAAGTGCGTTGTTGATTAAATAAAGAAAATCAAGACTAAGTAATCCTTGAAATTTGCTTCTAACAAATAATTCAAAGAAACCTTCTGCTGAATTTGGCGGTGGTATTAAAACAAAAACTAACACTTGAAGAACAATTAAAGCAAGCATTGAAAAAATAACATATCTTGCTACTGAATAAACATGTGCTTTTTTAACATCTGGAATCATGACTATAAACCTCCTTGTTGATGAGTTCATTACTTCTATCATACGATATTCATTGATAAAAAGTTAAAAAAAATAAAAAAATCATGACGTTTTCATCATGATTGATAGTATAGACTGATCAGTGGTGTAATGATAACTCCAAGATAGAGCATCACTTTTGTATATGTTGTAAATGATTGAAATGGTTTTTTTAAAATCCACTCACTTTTTAAAATAACCAGATAATCGAGAACCATCAAACCAAACGATAATATACTGAAGATAATCTTTGTTGAAAAATTGCCATGAAATGTAGGATTTGAATAAGATAGAATATTGAAGAAAACAAATAAAATAATTCCTAATGATAAATAAGCATACTTTAAGATTGCCATGTCGACTTTTGCAGTTTTTCATAGTTGTTAATGGAATACATCAGTTTAACTGCAGCCTCCAATCCTTGATTTGCTGCTTTTTGCCATAATTCTTTCGCTTTAACTTCATCTTTAGGAACAATTGCTCCTTCAAAATAGATCATACCTAAATTATACTGTGCAATCGCAAGATTTGCTTCAGCTGCTTTTTCATACCAAAAAAACGCTTTTTGCATATCTTGTTCTACACCATCACCTTTTTGATACATGACTGCTAAATTATATTGAGCATTCGGATGATCTAGTTTTGCTGCTTGCTCAAGTAGTTTGGCTATCATACGATAATCTTTCTTCTCTTGCTTAATTAATATCATTGCAAGATGATAAATAGCATTTTTGTTCTTTTTAAGTGCCGCTCTTTCATAAAAATGAATGGCTTGTTCAATGTTTTGTGGAACACCTTTTGCATTTTGATAATATAAACCTACATAATACTCTGCTTCTGTATGATTTTGTTTTGCAGCAACCATAAACCATTCAAATGCTTTTAATGGTGATTTAGGTTCTTTTTCATGATAGTACATAGCAAGTGTATAAGCCGCTAATGCATATTGCTGATTTGCAGCTTTTTCTAAATAGAAAATTGCTTCTCTATATTTTTCTTCTTCAAGTAGATTGATACCTATTGCATAAAGAGCATAAGGATGGTCTTGTTTACTAGCGAGTTCATAATACTTTTTAGCGTTAGATTTTTCGTTTTCTTCATGACCTATCGTTTCATAAATCATACCTAACATGTATTGTGAATCACTATATCCTAAATCTGATGCTTTGATAAACCATTCAATCGCTTTAAATATATAGCGTTGAACAGAAAAACCATAATAATAATAAGTTCCTAAAATATGCATACTAACAGGATCTTTCGCAAGAGCTTCAGATAATAAGATATCGTAATTTTGAGAGAAATATGATTTTGCTAATTCTTCATCTTTCTCTACACCTAATCCTGAATGATAAAGAAGACCTAAAGCATAGCCACACTTATAAGAACCTAAAGATAAACCCTTCTCATAATGTTCTTTTGCTTTAATAAAGTCAATCGAAACACCATCACCTAACCCATAAAAACGGCCTAAAAAGTAATGAGCATCTGCATGACCTAAACTGACTGCTTGACTGAAGTGTTCAATCGCAACCATAATATTTTTTCTTGGTGTATTTAAAATATAATGTGTTAAACCTGCTTGATAATGTGTTTGTGCATTCATTTTTTTAATCAACTCCATAATTAATCATACCATAGGTATGCATATCCTTATGAAAAAAGGAACTAAAAAAAGAAAATCCACAAATTGTGGATCATTTTCTATTTTAACCCTTCAAATCTTTTATTTATTTCTCCTGTTGTTTGTTTTTTCATTTGACGCCAACTAATAGCAACCCCAATAAATAAGAAGGCCATACTCATCAATAAATCTTTCATAAAACTAGAACTGAAATCAGGAATATTCATAGCTTCACTAAAAGTAACGTTTTCTGCTGCGGCAATGAGTACATAAAGCATATAATCCATGAGAAAGACAATCATAACTGAAATCAAGGTAACTGCAAAAGGTACAAAGTTTTTTCTAACTGCACCTCCACGTTTATATCCATAGAAAGATGCAAGTGGAATCAGTGCATAAAGAACTGCAAACATGTATTGAAATGCAAAAATGGAAATAAGCGTTGGTATAGCGCCAATCAAAGCACCTAAAAATGCATAGATTAAACTCTTTCCTAAATGATCGTGGGATTGTTCTAGTTTCTCTATTTGAACACTGAAATTCTTTCTAAAATCCTGCACACAATTAGAATGCACTTTAACGATACACCCTTGAATAATGCGTGTTACATCTGTATCCTCTTTACCACATATTGGGCAATGATGTAATGGACTTAAGTTTAGTGCTTTGAATGTATTGGTTAATTTTTCAAAATACCTATCATGTTTTTCTGATGGTTTAAACCCAAATCGAAAAGGTACAACTACTGTATTATCCTCAAGAGCGACAGATTCATAACGAATCATCATTAATTTAGATACTTTCTGAATCTCTACTTTCTCCATTTTTGTTATTTTTCTTTCGAAAACAAACATGAACATCGGTGTCTTTACAAATGTATCGACTTGATAATTAACAATAAAAAAAGGATACCCAGACATATTTCCAGTTGGTATACCTTGTTCCATAGAAAAACCAAACTTATCAGCTAAAACTTCGAGTTTCATATATTTCCCTCCTATTGTGTATGATGGCTTTATGATACCACTTAAAGGAGAACTAATCAACGAGATTTTTTATTATTTCAATCCAAATAGAATACCCTTGATGGTTTAAGTGAATACCATCAGTAGTATATGCTTTATTAAGTTTTAATGATTCATCTTTTAAAATATCTGAGGTATCAATATAACAATCTTTAAATAACATTCTTAGTTTTTGATTGATTGCATAGATATCTTCATTTTTTCTTCCACCGACATAAAGAAGATTAACGTCTTCTACTGATTCATTCACAGGTGTTAAAGATAAAATATATACCTTTGAAAACGTACTAAGTTTTTCAAAAATTCTCTTAATATTCAGCACGATTTCTTCTAGCGAATGATGTGTTAAAACAAGATCATTTGATCCAACATTTACGAAGACGATTTCAGGCTTTATTCTTAAAACAGCATCTAATCTTTCAATAACTCCAATAGTTGTATCTCCTGCAATTCCCATATTGATTAAATCTAAGCCATATTGGCTTAAATTGATATAGGCAACCATGGAGTCACCAATTATTATATTCTTTTTTTCAATGGGTAAAGCGCGGAAAGTTTTCACCTTCCGCGCATAATCCATTTCAATTAATTTTTTTACACCTAATAAATCTTGTTTCATTTTATTCCTCCGCTTTTAATTCAAAGATGAGGTCTCTAAGTTCTGCAGCACGTTCGAAATTTAAATCTTTGGCTGCTTGTTTCATTTCAAGTTCGAAATCTCTGATCATCTTTTCACGATCTTTCTTCGATATCTTTTGATAATCTCTTACT
>CAYJBI010000071.1:0-7725 GCA_964368345.1 uncultured Mariniplasma sp.
TTATGCAAATGGATGCATTTGTTTTAGGAAATCATGAATTTGATTGGGGAATTGAAACAGTATTAAGATACAGAGATTCATCTTCAGAACAAATTCAAGCAAATTTCCCATTTTTAGGTGCTAATATTTTCTTAAAAAATACGACTCAAAGACCAGATTATATTGATGCATATCAAATTGTTAGAAAGGGGCGTTTGAAAATAGGAATTATCGGTTTGATGGGTTATGGTCTAGAGGGTTCGATTGCTACATCAAGAATCCAAGATTATGAATTTGCTGATCCGATTTACTGGGCAGAACATTATGCAACCTACTTAAGGGAAGAAGAACAGGTTGATATTGTACTAGCTGTTGTTCACGGGAACAATTCAACGACTAACTCAGGGATAGCGACTTTAACCGGTAATAGTCGCGTGGATGCTATCTTTAATGGACATAGCCACTCACGATATACGCAAACAATTTCCAGACCTGGTGTTGATGTTCCAGTCATACAATCAAAAGCAAATGGTGAATATGTTGGCAAAGTCACACTTGTTGTTGGTGAAGGTGGTAATGTTAAATCATTTGATCACGTCAATTTACATCCTTATCACTCATCATCATCGTCTTATGATAAAATCGCGGTAGATAGCAGATTGATTGGAACTCATTTTGAAGTTACATCACTGATTGAAGAATACAAACTTGCAATATCTGATTTGTTGACAAAAGTCATTATCAAATCAGATCAAAGTTATGATGTCGAACAACTCTCATCGTATATGGCAGAAATTATACGTTTATCAGCAAATGCAGATATTGGGATTCATAATTATGGTGGAACAAGGGCGAGTCTATCTTCAAATCAAGATATTACGATTGCTACACTTTATCAGATTTTCCCTTTTGATAATAAGGTTAAACATGTTTATGTCAGTGGGAGTGATATTAAAAATTTCGTTAATTCAGAAGTTGCAGTAAGGTATAAACCAGGCTTATCACTGGATAGTCTCGTAGATGATGTCTACTACAAAGTAGCAACGAACGATTATATCTTTGATGATGTTGAATATCCTTTCATAAGTGGTGTGGATCCAACTGATACAGGTTATCTGATTAGAGATTTACTTGAAGATATCTTAAGAGAACAAGCAAAGACATATCCAACGTTTAGAATAGATCGTCCGATCATATTTACACAAATCAATTATTCTGATCTTAGAAAACAGTTCTATATTTAATAATAATGAAAAAGCAAACTCTCAAATCATTCTTGAGAATTTGCTTTTTTCATTTATTTTTGTGTAATGGTAATATTTCCATTTTTAAATATAAGGAGATAATTACCGGGTTGAATCACAATATTTCCATTTAATACCTCTTTTGTAAGATAAGATGAATCTGGCATTACTAAGGCATCATAGCCATACCAAACATCGGATTTGAATAATTTAAATTCAGTGACTTCATCAATATTTAGTTCATAAGTATATTGATCATTTTCATATAACATCTTGTAAATTGAAGATAACGACCAATTTGTAAGAGACCCTCGAATATACACATCTTCAATGAGTGGTGTATTAGGAAGCTCAAGGGGTTCTTCGAGTTCTAAAATAACAGAACTCATGGCAGGTATATTCAACATCTGATCAACAGAAACAAAAGGTGTTGTCAATGAAACATAATCAAGAAGTGAGAATGCTTTGTTTAAACTAGAAAATATAGCTTGATTGGTGATATTATGTATCACTAACAAGGTTTTATCATCATCAGTTATTTGGTATGTTATTAAGCGGTCGTCAAGATGAACTCGTTCTAGAGAACCTTTTGATATTGTCTCATTATTTTTCTTTAGCTCGATTATTTTTTGATAATGATGTAGTAGAGAATCAGAATTTTGCATACTATCTTCAACAGTTATGGTGGAAGTTGTTATAGCATTTCTTATAGCGTTATTTGTTCCTTGATAAATATAAGAAGCAGATTTAATCGAATCATCATTCCATAACATGGGAGTACGATATGCTGCATCTTCGTATCCTTGATGAGAATAGTTTAAATCTATCACAAATGAAAGAAGCATTGAGAAACATGGTTATCATGCTTCTTTTTGTTTTGTTATTATAAACTATGTTTATAGAGTACCTTATTCACTCATAAAATAACATAATATTACGATATCGTTCTCACATGAAACATGTAAGCAAAATCATGATAAAATAAGAATGTATGAATATATGAAGGAGATTTTATGAGAAGAAGCGGAGTATTATTGCATATTTCAAGTTTACCCAACGACTATGGTATTGGATCTTACGGAAAAGAAGCTTATCAGTTTGTTGATTATCTCTATCAAGCAGAACAAACTTATTGGCAAATACTACCTCTTGGACCAACATCCTATGGAGATTCACCTTATCAGACTTTTTCTGCTTTTGCTAACAATCCTTATTTCATTAGTTTAGAGATGTTAGTTATAGAAGGGTTGCTCGAAAAAGAAGACATCGTAAAAAATATGAGTTCTCATCGTTATGTTGAATATGATAAGCTTTATGATGAACGTTTTGTTACACTTAAAAAAGCGTTTCAACGTTTTAATGTAAACGAATACCCTTTTCAACAGTTTATATTTGATAATCGTCAATGGTTAAATGATTACGCGTTATTCATGGCTTTAAAGGCGTATCATCAAGGTGCATCATGGGAGTTTTGGAATGATGATATTCGTTTGAGAAAGCCAGAAACAATCGCTCATTTTAAAGAAGTTCTTAAAGAAGACATTGCATTTTATCAGTTTATACAATATAAAGCATATTCACAATATGCTGCATTAAAAACCTATGCTAATGATAAGGGAATCATGTTAATTGGAGATATGCCTATTTATGTCTCATATGACTCTTCAGATGTTTGGGCTAATCCTGAATACTTTTATTTAGATGGAAAACGTATGCCAATCGAAGTTGCAGGAGTACCCCCAGATAACTTTTCAAAAGATGGTCAATTATGGGGAAATCCACTATATAATTGGGAACAATTAAAAGAAAACAATTATGCGTGGTGGGTAGAACGTGTTAAATCATCTATTTATCTTTTCGACATGATTCGTATCGATCACTTCATTGGTTTTCAAAACTATTATGCGATACCATTTGGACATAAAACAGCAGTTCGTGGCGTTTGGAAAAAAGGACCTGGTATTGATATCTTTAATGTCATTAAACGAGAATTAGGTGATGTTAATATTATCGCAGAAGATTTAGGTGTCATTACGGATGATGTAAGAAAACTTTTGAAAGAAACTGGATTTCCAGGAATGAAATTACTACAATTTGCGTTTGATTCAAGAGAAGAAAGTGATTACATCCCTCATTTATACAATCGTAACGCGATTGCTTATACTGGAACACACGATAATGAAACATCCAAACAGTGGTTTACCAAACTACCAGCCCATGATTTAGAGTACTGTTTAGCATACATTAATCATGGAAAAGGTGATCCTGTCGATAGTTTAATTAAACAAACCTTCGCGTGTGTTGCTGATACAGCCATCATCCCAATGCAGGATTGGCTATCTTTAGGTGAAGAAGCACGGATGAATATCCCTTCAACAACAGGAACAAATTGGAAATGGCGTATGTTAAAAGAAGAATTAAATGATAACTTGCTAAAAAAGATGAAATCGTTTACACTATTATATGGTAGAGGATATCATGGAAAACGAGGATAGTTCTACTATCCTTTTTTATTAGGAGGAATAAGTCATGATTAAAGGCGTCAATTTAGGCGGCTGGTTTGTCTTGGAATCATGGATGAAACCAGCACTTTTTTCAAAGATTCAATCTAAAGATGAAACAGGGTTTGTAACACTTAGCAAAGATAAAAAGAAAGAACTTGAAAAACATTGGTGTACCTTTATAACCAAAGAAGACTTTGTTTATTTAAAAAGTCTTGGTATTAATTCTTTAAGACTTCCAATTCCTTGGTGGTTTGAAGGTGATGAACCTTATGTAAGATCAACTTCTTTTATTCATCAAGCAATGAAATGGGCATCTGAACTGAACTTATATGTTTTACTTGATTTGCATACCGCACCAGGTTGTCAAAATGGTTTTGATAATGGTGGTATTGAAGGTGTTATGACTTGGCATTTATTTGAAAGAAATATCCTGCTCACCATTGAAAAACTAGAGCATATTATCTTAACATTTAAAGATCACCCATCTTTTATGGGAATTGAAGTTTTAAATGAACCTTTTACATCAATTGAGATGTCCATCATCCAGGATTTTTACAAAAGATCATATGAAATGATCAGAAAACATACAGATAAACTCATTGTATTTCATGATGCATTTCGACCTGAAGATTCGTCTTGGGAGATGTTTTTTAATCAACATCATATGGAAAACATTGCATTTGATCTTCATTTGTATCATTGTTTTGATCCCAAAATAGTTAATGGAACTTTCGAAGATCATATCGCATTAATACTTAACCAAAGAATTCCACTGATAAAAAAATTATCCGTATTTGTTAGAGTCATTATCGGTGAATGGAGTCTTGGAATGAATTATGAGAAGATGTCAAAAACCGATCATTTCAATGAATTACTTTACCAAAGATTGCTTGCTGATCTTCAATTGTATGCATATTCACATGCTTTCGGATATTATTTTTGGAGTTATAAAATTGAGCGAGAATCACATAAAGATTGGGATTTTAAACGATTAGTAAGCGAAGGTGTTCTTCCTAAAAAGTTTTAAAATGCTTTGAACTTCAAAAAATATAATAATTTGAAATTGACTTTTCACTCAAACTGGCTTATAATAGCATTGCTGAATAAAGGAGGATATAAACATGATATTTGAACGTGTAAAAGAAATGATTGTTGAAGAACTTAATGTTCCTGCTGAAAAAGTGAACTTAGAATCACGCCTTGCTGAAGATCTAGGAGCTGATTCAATTGATGCTGTAGAACTTATAATGAATATTGAAGATGAATTTAAAATTCAAGTAAGTGATGAACAAGCTCAAAACATTAAAACAGTTGGTGACTTAGTTAAGTACATCGAAGCTGCTAAGTAAAAAAACTCTTCAATTGACTTTTAAAGATTAAATAAAACACTGACTCCAATTGGATTTCAGTGTTTTTTATTCCATTTATATGTCATGATGACTCATCATATCAAATGAATGGATTTCAGTGTTTTTGTTCTCTCATTTAAAATTGACATTTTTTGTTGGAAAAAAAGTGCTTTTCTACTATAATAGATATAGTATTGAAAGAAGGTATCCATCATGAATTATGACTATAAAAGTATCGAAAAGAAATGGCAAAAATATTGGTATGAAAACAAATTATTTAAGACTTCAGAAGACCGTTATAAAGAGAAGTATTATGTCTTAGATATGTTTCCCTATCCTTCAGCATCAGGACTTCATGTAGGTCATATTGAAGGATATACAGCAACCGATATTATGAGTCGTTTTAAACGTATGCAAAATTTTAATGTATTACATCCCATGGGATGGGATGCTTTTGGTTTACCCGCAGAACAATATGCATTATCTACAGGTAAGGATCCACGATCATTTACCTATCAAAATATAGAAAACTTTAAAAGACAGATTATTGAAGCAGGAAAAGGCATCGATTGGGATAGAGAGTTTGCAACTGCAGATCCTAATTATTTCAAATGGACTCAATGGATTTTCAAGAAGCTTTATGAACATGGTCTTGCCGTATTAAAAGATGTTGAAGTTAATTGGTGTGAGGGTTTAGGAACTGTATTAGCCAATGATGAAATAGAAATTGTTGATGGTAAAATGGTTTCTGAAAGAGGGCAGTACCCTGTTATAAAAAAAGCAATGCGCCAATGGGTTCTAAGAATTACACAATATGCAGATCGTCTTTTGGATGATTTAGATGGTTTAGACTGGCCAGAGCATTTAAAAGAAATGCAACGTAATTGGATTGGTAAATCAACTGGAGCGATGATTAACTTTAAGATTGATCAATCAGAGGATACATTTGATGTTTTCACAACACGTCCAGATACAATCTATGGAGCAACTTATTGTGTATTAGCACCAGAACATCCACTTGTTCTTCATATGACGACTGAAGATGAAATGGAATCAGTTAAAAACTATATTGATGTTACAAGAATGAAAAATGACATGGACCGTGCACTCGATAAATCAAAGACAGGTGTTTTTACAGGATCTTTTGCCATTAATCCATTAAATCATAAACGTATACCTATTTGGATTGCAGACTATGTTTTACCACATTATGGCACAGGTGCCGTTATGGCAGTTCCTGCACATGATGATCGTGATTTTGAGTTTGCTCAAATTCATGGACTTGATATTGTTGAAGTTATTCAAGGTGAAAGTGAAAAAGCATTTACGGGTGATGGCATCCATTATAATAGTGGTATTATCGATGGATTGTATAATGAAGATGCAAAATCAAAAATCATTGATTATTTAGAAAAAACAAAACAGGGGTTTCTTCATAATACGTATAAACTTAGAGATTGGGTGTTCTCACGCCAACGTTATTGGGGTGAACCGTTCCCTGTCATTTATGATGAGGAAGGCAATATTCATATTTTAAAAGATGATAATCTCCCTCTAGAACTTCCAATATTAAAAAATATTCGTCCGAGTGGCACCGGTGAATCGCCACTAGCCAATGCACATGATTGGCTTTATGTTAATCATGATGATATTAAAGGTCGTCGTGATACAAATACAATGCCACAACTCGCAGGTAGTTCATGGTATTTCATAGGTTACATTTTAAAAAATCATTTAGGGATAATCCCACTAAATTCAGAAGAAGCTAAAAAAGCACTTGATAAGTGGTTACCTGTTGATTTATATATAGGTGGAACTGAACATGCTGTTGGTCATTTACTTTATTCTCGTTTTTGGACGAAATTCTTATATGATTTAGGTATTGTTTCAGCTAAAGAACCATTCAAACGCTTATATAATCAAGGTATGATCTTAGGTTCTGATCATACTAAGATGAGTAAATCACGTGGGAATGTTGTCAATCCAGATGAAATTATTGATTCACATGGTGCAGATTCACTTCGCCTTTATGAAATGTTTATGGGACCTTTGGATGCTGAAAAACCATGGTCTACAGAATCACTTAATGGAGCAAAGAAATTTCTTGATCGCGTGTGGCGTATGTTTGAATTTCCTATTGTTAAAGATGAAGTGAAAGAACTTAGACAACCACTTCATCAAACGATAAAGAAAGTGACTGAAGATTACGATAAATTAGCATTTAATACAGCCATTAGTCAGATGATGATTTTTGTTAATGAAGTCTATAAACAAAATACAATGAGTAAGGATCAAGCTAGATCATTCCTTAAACTATTAAATCCTATTTGTCCACATATAACAGAAGAGTTGAATAAAGAGGTCTTAAAGCAAAATGAAGAACTTATTTATTCTGATTGGCCGGTTTATAATGAGGCATATCTTAAGGTTCTTGAAGTGGAAATGGTTGTTCAAGTCAACGGTAAACTAAGAGGTCGTTTTACGATAGGCGTTGATCTACCTCATGATGAAGTTCAAAAACTTGCTTTAGAGAATCCTAATGTCACAAAACATCTTGATGGATTAACCGTACGAAAAGTGATTGTCGTACCCAATAAGTTAATTAACATTGTAGCTAACTAATCAAACACCCCTTGTTTTGGGGTGTTT
>CAYJBI010000072.1:0-7697 GCA_964368345.1 uncultured Mariniplasma sp.
GTCTAAAACAATCGTTAAAAATCTTGATTACCAAGAACTTCTCGAAGCATTAGGAGGATCTATCAATATCATCAAGGTTTCTTTAGAACACCAACGACTCAAAGTTATTTTAAATGATTTAAAAATAGTCAATCAAAATTTATTAAAAAAACTTGAAATTCCCGCCTTTCTTAAGGGAAAAGAATTAACTTTACTTATAAAAAACCAAACAAAAGAAGTTCTTTCCTACTTAAGTGAAAGACAGAAAGAGGTTAACTAATGGAGCAATTATTTCAAATCATTTCTGAATATGGCATACATGCACGTCCTGCAACGCGTCTTGTCAATTTAGCAATGAGTTATTCATCTGATATTGATTTAACAGCCATGGGTAAGACAATTAATTTAAAATCAATTATGGGATTGATGTCACTTGGTATTTACAAAGGAGAACAAATAAAAATCCATATTTCTGGCCCTGATGCTGAAAAAGCAATGGTAGGAATTGCAGATTTTTTAATTACTGAAGGTTTAGGAAAAGTGATCTAAAAATGGTAGATATTCTACCATTTTTACATTAAATAGATAGGTGATTTCATGAGACAACGCCATATTAAACAAGCAACAATAGAAAATATGCAATCGTTAGGTGTTTATATTGAACCTCATATATTGTATTTGGATACTACAAAGGAAATACATCTTGAAATAGGATCAGGAAAAGGACAGTTTATCTCTAAACTTGCACAAGATCATCCACATGCTCTTTTTATTGCATTAGAATTAGATCGTGATGTTTGTTTCAGGATTGCTGAAAAAAAGCGAGATCTAAAGTTAGATAATTTAATCATCCTTTTAGCTAATGCTGATTCACTTGATTTATGGATTAAACCACACCACATTGATTATCTATATTTGAACTTCTCAGACCCATGGCCGAAAGCAAGGCATCATAAAAGAAGACTTACCTATCCAACGATGCTACTAAAGTATAAGGTTCTATTAAAAGAAGAGGGTATTTTCCAGTTTAGAACAGATCATTTAAGTTTATTTACTGATTCAATCACTTATATTGAAAGTGAGTTTGATATTTTTGATATGAATATGAATTTATCTGAATCACCCTATATGACTGAATATGAAGAGAAAAAACGTAAAATCTGTCCGATATATCAATTGAAGGGAAGATGTCATCATGATTAGAAAAATTTACCGCGATTTATTTGATTTAGCTGGAACATCGGGATATGAAAAAGATGTTCAAAATTATATAAGAAACTTTATGGAGAAACACAAGACATATACGATTGAAGTTGATCGTCTTGGTTCCATCTTTGCAGTTAAAAAATCGAAAAATCCCAATGCTCCCGTCGTTATGGTTGCAGGTCATATGGATGAAGTAGGACTGATGGTTGTTGGAATTACTGAGATGGGTATGATTAAGATGAATCCACTTGGTGGATTGAATGGTGAAGTATTTGTATCTCAAGTGTTAAATGTTTACACTAAAAAAGGTGTTATCAAAGGTGTTGTTGGTGCAATACCACCCCACTTAAAAAAAGAACAAAATACATCCCTATCAGAACTCATTCTTGATATAGGTGCAAGTTCAAAAGACGAAGCTAAAGACATGGGTGTTGAACTTGGAAATATGATTTTATATTCAAACCCATTTACATATACTGCAAATCCCAACCGTTTAATAGCAAAAGCGATTGACAATCGTTATGGATGTGGTTTGGCATTAGAAACCATAGAAGCATTTGAGAATAAGGATTTACCGTTTACACTGGTTGTTGGAGCAACTGTTCAAGAAGAGGTTGGTCTTAGAGGTGCAGAAACTGCTGTGAATATGTTTAACCCTGATGTTTTTTTAGCGTTAGATGCATCACCAGTAAATGATGCTTTAGATAAAGATTCACTTGGCGGACTTGGCAAAGGATTTTTATTAAGAATGTACGATCCTAAAAATGTTATGCACCAAAAGACAATGGAATACTTTGTTAAACTCGCAAATAAGCATAAAATACCGATGCAATACTTTGTTTCAATGGGAGGAACGGATGCTGCTAAAGCGCTTGATTTAAATGCTGGTGTGATTGCGACAACGATTGGTCTACCCGCAAGATATATTCATTCAACAGCAGCAATGATGGATATTCGTGATTTAAAGGCTTGTAAACAAATGCTTTTTAAAGTATTAAATTCATTAAATCCAGAAGTTATTCAAACCTTAAAGGAGGGAAATCAGTGATGATATCGAAACTCTACAATGGGGTAGAAATGCCACGTCTTGGTCTTGGAACATTTTTAGTTCAAGATGGTTCAACTGCTTATGATACGGTATTACATGCATTAAAGGTAGGCTATCGTCATATTGATACAGCTCAAATGTATCAAAATGAAGCTTCCGTTGGACAAGCAATTTTAGATTCATTGATACCAAGAAATGAGATTTTTATTACAACCAAACAAGTTGGACACTCAAGTGTTCATAAAATGCGTGAACAATTTTATGAATCACTTAAAAAACTTAAGACAAGTTATGTTGATCTTTATTTAATTCACTGGCCGAATCATGATAAACGGATTAATCAACAAACATGGTCACTTTTTGAAGAACTTTATAAAGAAAAGAAAGTAAGAGCTATTGGTGTTTCCAATTTCCAACGTCATCACATTGAAGATTTAATGGAAACTGCAACTATTAAACCAATGATTAATCAGGTGGAACTACACCCTGGTCTATCTCAAGTTCCGCTTCAAAAATATTTAATAGAGAATAATATTCAAATTGAATCATATGGTCCTTTTATGAAAGGTGGCGTTTTTGAAGGTATTTGGAAAGATGGTTTATCAAAAATTGCTCAAGATCATCATGCATCCATTCCACAGATCATTATTGCATGGGGTTTATCTCGTCAAATTGTGATGATTCCAAAATCAGTAACACCATCAAGAATAGAAGAAAACTTTGCTGCATTAAAGATTATGTTGTCAGATGATGAGATTGAAACCATTAACCAACTAAACCGCGGAAAGCGTGTATATACGGATCCTGATAATAGTCCCTGGGGGCCTTATAAAGAATAACCTGCAAGTTTTGTAGGTTTTTCTTTTATACAAAGTTATTGAATTTTAGATAATATTCTTTTATAATAGAAATGACTTATGGGACCCTTAGTGGCCTAAAAAGGAGAATAAAAGTGAAAAAGAATGATATTTTCTATTTGAGTTTAACTGGGATTTTTACTGCAATCATCGTGTTGATGACTGTTGTTCCACAGTTGGGCTTTATTTTTTTGACACCCATCGCAAGTATCACATTGCTTCATGTTCCAGTACTGATTGGTGTATTTATGATGCCAAAGAAATATGGTATCATCTTAGGTCTTGCCTTTGGATTAGCATCATTTATAAGATCTTTTTTTCCATCAGCACCTCTTGATTATGCATTTCAAAATCCATTAGTATCTGTTTTACCTCGTGTTTTGTTTGCATTAGGGGCTGCTTATATTTTTGAATTTTTAAAATGGATCAATAAAACACTTAAATATGGGGATGTTATTACGTTTTTTATTGTCACATTAGTTACAATCTTTGGTCTCTATTATGGAGCTGAAGCTATATCGATGATGACTTCATGGTCAATGAATTGGTTAGCGCCGGTTTCACTTGCTTTAGGTATTATCTTCCTTTCACTCTACTTTGCTTACATTAATTCGAAAGAAAAAACAAATGTTTTTCTACCTTCAGCACTCATTTTAAGTACACTTTTACACACCCTATTAGTTCTTACTTTATTATCGATATTTGCGACTAATCTCGTTGAAGATTTTTATCCTAATAAATCTGTTGTTGCAACAATATTTGCTGTTGCAGCATCCAATGGACTTGCAGAAGCTATTGCTGCTGCTTTAATTGGAACTCCTATTTTGATTGCACTTCAAAACTTTAAAAAACGTAACGCATAGAAAGTTAGGTGTTTTTATGATTTTACTTTTTGATGTTGGAAATACGACAGTAAGCATCGGTATTTCAGATGGAAACTCCATTTTAGAAACATATAAATTGAACACTGAAATTCAAAAAACCGCAGATGAATATTGGATTCAAATGCGAAGTCTTATTCCTATTTCAGAAATTACTGGTATTGCCATTTCATCTGTTGTTCCAAGAATGACTGAAAAACTTAAAGAAATTGCAGAAAAACATTTTAAAAAAGAACCTTTAATCGTAGGTCCAGGTGTTAAAACCGGTCTTAATGTTAAGACTGATCATCCAAGAGAAGTAGGTGCTGATTTAATATGTGATGCTGTTGCTGTAGAGGATGATATCACTCCAACACTCGTTGTTGATTTAGGAACAGCTATCAAATATATTTATATAAAGAATAAAACAATCCTTGGCGTCATTATAACACCGGGTGTAAGCATATCGATTAAGGCACTTGTAGGTAATACTGCACTTTTACCAGATATCGATATTGAAGTACCCAAAAAGGTTTTAGGAACCAACACCATTGCATGCATGCAAAGTGGTGTAACCTATGGTGTTGCAAGTCAAGTTGATGGTCTTATTGAGCGCATCAAAGATGAAGTTAAAGAAGATTTTAAAGTGATATTAACAGGCGGGTTATCAGAAACAATTACTCCCTTATGTAAACATCCTTTAACTCGTGATCCTGATCTTGTTCATAAAGGATTACTACAAATCTATAATAGAAACGTAAAATAATCAAAAATAGCCAAAACTTTTGGCTTTTTTTGATATAATAAACGGTGTTAATAGAAAGGAAGAATGCGATGTCATATGAAAAGAAATATCAGTTCTGGTTAAATCAAAAAGATTTAGACCCAACTTTGCTCAACGAACTGATTGAACTAAATGAAGAGCAAATTCAAGAGATTTTTTTTAGTGATCTCTCTTTCGGTACGGGAGGTTTACGCGGACTGATGGGTGCTGGAACAAATCGTGTCAATGTTTATACGATTAGAAAAGCATCCAAAGGTTTTGCCTCATATTTATTGAATCATAAGATTAGAGGTGCAGTTGCCATCTCTTATGATAACAGACACTATTCCAAAAAGTTTGCTAAAGAAGCAGCTATGGTACTTGCGGCCTCTGGTATTAAGTCATATTTATTTGAAGAAATGAGACCTACACCTATGCTATCATTTGCTGTACGATATTTTGGATGTGCTGGTGGTATTATGATTACTGCTTCACACAATCCAAAAGAATACAATGGTTATAAAGTTTATGATCCAACAGGTGCTCAAGTTAATCTTGAAACTGCAGAAGCTATCATTAAAGAGATTAATCGTGTAGAAAATCCCTTTGAAATTGATGTTCTTGATAACAATCTGATTCAAATGGTTGACTCATCATTTGATAAAATCTATTTAAATGAAGTGAAGAAGATCTCATTATCAACGTATCCACCTCAAATTAAGATTGTTTATTCACCACTACATGGTACAGGTGGCACTGTCATTCCAAACTTACTTAAAGAGGTTGGCTATGATATTTATCCTCACCCTTTACAAATGATTCCAGATCCTAATTTCTCACATACAAAATCTTCAAATCCAGAAGAACCAGATGCATATATTGAAACAATCAACTTTGCGAAACAAGTGAATGCTGATCTTATCATGATTACAGATCCAGATGCTGATCGTCTAGGAATTGCAGTTAAGCATCATGGAGAATATCATTTATTAAATGGGAATCAAACAGCTGCACTTGAATTGTTTTATATTCTTTCTGAAAGAAGAAAGAAAGACAATTTACCATCTAATGGGATCGTTTACAAAACAATTGTAACAACTGATTTAATTGATGAAATTGCACGCTCATTTAATATAAAAACATCTCAAACATTAACAGGATTTAAGTTTATTGGTGAAAAAGCAGAAGTTAACCGTTTGAAAAGTACGTATATCTTTGGTTGTGAAGAATCTTATGGAAGTCTTATTAGTGATTTTGTTAGAGATAAAGATGCTGTTCAAGCGTGTTATTTACTCGCTGAAATCGCAAATTACACACATTCTAAAGATATGACACTGATTGATTATCTCAATCGTATTTATCAAGCTTTTGGTAATTATTATGAATATACAAAATCCATTACACTTCCTGGGCGTTCAGGGCTTGAACGTATTTCAAAACTTATGCAGCACTTTAGAGAAAATCCTCCAGTCATTTATGGAAAAAAGCTTGAGAGTTATGATGATTTTGAAAAAGGATTAAAGATTAAAGATGGTTCTGTTGAAAAACTTGACTTACCTTCATCAAATGTTTTAAAGTATTATTATCAAGATAAAACATGGATAGTCTTTCGTCCAAGTGGTACTGAACCTAAGATTAAGATTTATTTTCAAACACTTTCTTCATCTTTAGAAGAAGCTAAAGCTTTTACTAATGGTTTAGTACAACAGCTCATGAAAGAAATAGAATCTATTTAGAGAGGAGTTTCACATGTTAGAACAACGTCGTATCACCTATTCAACTCGAGTTTTAGATCAGAGTATTTCCCTTCTTTTTTCTGGGTTTGCGCCATTAAAAACAGCTGATGAACTCTATCCTTTTGCAGTTAATCGCAATTTTTACTATATGACTGGAATTGACCAAGAAAATGTCTGTTTAGTCATGATTAAAGGCTCAAATACTTTTCAAAGTTTCTTATTTATTGAAAAAATAGATCCAATTAAGGCTTTATGGGATGGTGCAGGATTATCTTTTGAAGAAGCCTCAAAGATTTCTGGTGTTGCACTAGAAAATGTCCGTGATATTGAAACACTTGATACATTTATATCGCAGATGCTTTCTACAACCAGACGTGCTTTATATGGAGCTATTGAAACGGTTTACCTTGATTTAGAACGGTTAAATGAAAAGATGCCAGCAACATATCCAATCCATTTTGGACACAAAATGAAAGATTTATATCCTTATGTGCAACTTAAATCAAATCAAATGATTTTAGCAGAAATGCGTACAGTTAAGGATAATGAAGAGATTGAAGAAATAAAGAAGGCATGTGCAATTACTAAAGTTGGCTTAGAAAGAATCATGCAAAATCTTCACGTGGGTCGTTATGAATTCCAAGTAGAAGCAGAGTTTAACTATGTTTTAAATCTTCATCGTACATCAACTTCCTTTGGTACGATTGCTGCTTCAGGAAAAAATGCTACTGTGCTTCATTATCGAAATAATGACTCAGCGATAGAACCTAATTCACTTGTTTTATTTGATTTAGGATGCTACTCAAATCATTATTGTTCAGATATTACCCGTGTCTATCCTGCTTCAGGTAAGTTTACTGAAAGACAAAAAGAAGTTTATGAAACTGTTCTTGAAGTTAATAAGAAGGCCATTGAATTTCTTAAACCAGACATGACCATTAAAGAATTCAACGATTATGGAAAAACGCTTCTAACTGAAGGTGCTAAAAAGCTTGGCTTAATCAAAGAAGATCATGAAATCAGTAAATACTATTATCATAGTTTAGGACATTATCTTGGTCTTGATGTTCATGATGTTGGTAATTATTCAAAACCAATACCAGAAGGCGCAATCATCACTGTTGAACCAGGGCTTTATATTGCTGAAGAGGGTATCGGTATTCGTATTGAAGATGATATCGTCGTTAGTAAGAATGGAAACATTGTTCTTTCTAAAGACATTATCAAGGAAGTAAAAGATATTGAAGC
>CAYJBI010000073.1:0-7418 GCA_964368345.1 uncultured Mariniplasma sp.
TAGTTCCAAACTACAGGTTTTAGTAAAGGGTGATTTTAATCACCTATTTTTTATCTATGGAGAAGAAAACTTATAATGATATAATGAATGTACAATCTCATTTTAAGTTGATTTTATGAAAATGTGTTTTATAGAAAAAGAATTCTAAGGAGAAAGATATAACATGATAAAAAAACTAATTGTTCAGTTGAAAGACGTATTTAAAAATACGTTTTCAATCCATCAGAAAACGACATCAGCTGAATGTTTTTTATCATGGATTTTTCAGTTAATCATAAGTATGATTGTTATTATTTTGGGTTTTATTGAAATAACTTTAGATTTAGGACTTTATATTACTATTCCTCTTTATTCATTATTAACATATCTTTATTTAAGTTTGCCAAGTTTTATGAGTTTAATTGTAAGACGATTTAATGATATGAATATGAATGTCAACTACGTATGGTTAATGTTATTTGGTTATTTATCACAAACGATTTTAATGTTTTTGGGTTATCAAGAACTGATGTATCCGTTTATAGGAACCATTATCTTTTTGTTAACGCATATCTATATTACGATGCTCATATTAATGCCTTCAGTACAAAATTAATTACCCTCATTTTTTCATACATTCTTTGAAATTAGGATGAGTTATTGCCATTCGTGGTACAATAAAAATAGAATTCTTCATGAAAGGAAGATTTTTTATGCTATTTAATTCTTACACAATTAAAAACCTGACTTTCAAAAATCGTGTGGTTATGCCACCAATGTGTATGTATAGTGCTAACGAAGAAGGTTTTGTTAATGATTTTCATGTGATTCATTATGGATCACGTGCGATTGGTGGCGTTGGTTTAATTATCCAAGAAGCAACAGCAATTCTTCCAGATGGACGAATTAGCATCAATGATTTAGGCATCTGGAGTGATGAACATATTGAAGGTATGAAAAGAATTGTTAAAGTCATGAAAGATTATGGCGCAGTTGCTGGTATTCAGATCAATCATGCTGGTCGTAAAGCTAAAGTGGAAAATCCTATAGGACCATCAGCAATCTCCTACGGAGGAGATTATAAAACTCCAAGAGAAATGACTTTAGAAGATATTCATGAAGTTATTTTATCTTTCGGACAAGCAGCACGTCGTGCTGATGAAGCGGGTTATGATTTTTTAGAAATCCACGGAGCTCATGGTTATCTTATTTTTCAGTTTTTATCACCGATTTCTAACTTAAGAAAAGATAAATATCAAGATGGAACATTGTTTTTAAAAGAAGTTATTGAAGAGGTTATGAAATACTGGCCAAAAGAAAAGGTTTTAGCATTAAGAGTATCCGCATTTGAATATGTTGAAAAAGGGATAACACCAGAGAAGATTAGTGACATGATTAATCAAGTCAAAGACTTAGGTTTAGATATCATTAATGTAAGTTCTGGTGGTAATGTCTTAGTTAAAATAAATGCATATCCAGGATACCAATTAGATCTCGCAAAGAAGGTTAAAGATTTAACAGGTCTTCCTGTTATAGGTGGCGGTTTAATCACAGATTTGAGAATGGCAGAACATGCTGTTTCTTCCAATAGAGTTGATTTTGTCTATTTAGGTAGAGTCTTGTTAAGAGAACCTTATTTAGTCATTAATGAAGCAAAAGAACTAGGGATGGATATACCATACCCAGAACAATATATAAGAGGAAAAAAATAGAAAGAAGGTATAAAATGCGTCGATTAATCATTAAAATCATTTTATTCTTGGTGATACTTAATGTAGCGCTTTTTGATTATCGCTTGCTTTCTATTAAGGATGGCAAATTACTTGTTGCTAACTGGCATCAAATTACGTCATGGCAAGAAGTAGAAGAATCTGTAATTGATCTGGAAAAAGCTGAAGTTTATCCTTCACGTATATCCAGAAGAGGTCATTCAGATGAAACACATTATTTAGTTCTTTATATGGATAATACTTTCTATAACATCAAAGCAACCGATTTAGAAATTGAAAGAATTAAGAATTTAATGAATAGAGAGCAAGTAGATATCGTAGAGGTTGAACCATTGGATGCATGGTTTTATGGGTTATTGGTTGTCTTGTTAATCGTGTTTCCAGTAATGAGGAAAGAAGAACTTACTTACTCATAGACATAAACAGTATTTGGGGTGGGATTTGATGCAAGAACATTTTTTTGTGAATCATAATGATCCTAAATTTATTGAGTTCATCAAAGACAATATGAGAACATGTGAAATGTTCTCTTTTTCAGTTAGTTTTATCAAAAAATCAGGTTTAATTTTAATTGAAAAAGATATTATTGAAGCTTTAAAGCGTGGTGTTAAAGGACAAATCATCACCTCAACCTATCAAAATTTTACAGATACATCATCTTTAAAAGAATTTAAAAGATGGATGGATTTATATCCTAATTTTGAATGTCATTTGGAAACTAATGATTTAGTTGAAGGAGGTATGCATTCGAAAGGATATCTCTTTAAACACAAACACAAATACACTATTCTAATTGGTTCAACCAATATTACTAGGTTTGCCCTTCTACATAATATTGAATGGAATATGGTCATTGATTCTTTGTCAATCAGTCATTCATATGAACAGGCAGAACAGCAGTTTAAATGGATGTGGAATCAGACAAAAGTTTTAAATGAACAGATGATTTCTGAGTATCAACTGCAACTTGAATATGCTATTGATAGTTGGGATATGGATTTTGTTCAACAATTATCTAATATAAAACCAAATTATATGCAAAGAAAAGCACTTAAAGAGCTCAGAAGATATCGGGATCAAGGTGTAACAAAAGCACTTATCGTCGCAGCGACAGGATCTGGGAAAACTTATTTGGCTGCTTTTGATGCTAAAAATTTTCAAGCAACTAAACTTCTTTTTGTTGTACATAGAGAAACAATACTTCATGATGCTATGAATACGTTTAAAAGCGTATTTGGATCTAATTTTCGTTATGGTTATTTAACTGGAAATGAAAAAGATGAAAGTGCTGACTTTATTTTCGCTACAAATATCACGCTTTCAAACAATCTTAGTTTATTCGACAAAAATGAGTTTAACTATATTATTCTAGATGAAGTGCATCATGCTGCAGCATCAACATATCAAAGGATAATTACTTATTTCACTCCTGGTTTTCTTTTAGGTTTAACTGCAACACCTGATCGAATGGATAATCAAGACATCTACCTTATGTTTGATAAGAATGTACCCTTTGATTTGAGACTTAGAGATGCAATGATTAATGATCTTATTGTTCCTTTTCATTATTATGGGATAAGAGATAAGCTGGTTGATTATGATGAAAAGGATGTTAATCTATTAATTAGAGAAATATCAAGTCAAGATAATTGTCTTTTTGTAAGTGAAGAAATTGAAAAATATCGTCCAGCAAGCAAACTGAAAGCTATTGGATTTTGTAAAAATACCGAACATGCAAGACGAATGTCTGAGACGATGAATTCATTAGGTTATTTTACAACCTATCTTTTAGCCAGTCATCAAACAGGAGAAAGAATTAAAGCATTTGTTGATCTTCAAGATGATAAAAATGCATTAGAAATTATTTTTGCAGTTGATATACTGAATGAAGGCATCGATATTCCTTCAATTAACACAGTCCTCTTTTTAAGACCTACTGATTCACCAGTTGTTTTTTTACAACAACTTGGTAGAGGTCTAAGAAAGTATCCAAACAAGAAATATTTAAATGTATTAGATTTCATCGGTAATTCATATAAAAGAAGTGTTCAAATCATACGGGCATTGGGCACACTATCAAAAAGTACAATATTTGAAAAAAAGTTATTGATTGATCTTATAAGAGAAGACTTTAAAAGTTTTGACATTCCAGGACTTGAAATTCACTTCGATCGTTTGAGTAAAGAAGATATTACTAAATATATTGATAGAACCAATTTCAACACATTCGAGTACTTAAAAAATGATTATTTAAACTTTAAAAAGTATATTAAAGCTGATCCTTATCCAAAGCATATGGACTTTTTGAATCATGATTTTGCTCCTGATCTAATGAGATTTTGTAAATCAAGAATAAATGGTAAAAATATTTCATATTATCGTTTTCTACAAAAAATAGATGAAACCATACCATCGTTTGATGAATCACAGATAAGCTTTATTAATTATCTTTCTGATATGTTACCGATTATAAGGTATGAAGAGTTTGGAATACTTGCAATTCTAATAAATGGCCCAAAGACAAAAACTGAGCTTTTAGGTTTACTTGAATTCGAATATGGAGAAATTAGAAACAATCATTTTGAAAATGCGATTGATCATCTTATGAATAAAAATCTTTCTGATAATGAAAGACAAAGAGAAAAACAGTATGTGATTAATGCTCAGGGATTATATAAAATTGATGTCTCATTTCTTGATTTAGAATTTAAAGCACATGTTTTAGATATTCTAGATTATGGATTAACACGTTATATGGATGAGTATGGTAGATTTGAGGGTATTTTTAAAGAATATGCTAACTATTCTTATGAGCAGTTTATGATATCCATATGTGAAAAGACATACAGGTATTACAAAGGAACAAAAATTGAAAAAGATGGCACGGTCTATATTCTAGCAAATTTAAAAAAGGATATAAGAACTTTGGAACATCTCCAGTATCGTGATCGGTTTATTTCAAACAATGTATTTCAGTGGGAAAGTGAAACAAATACAACTATTGAAAAGAATAGGGGATTAATCAAATCAAAAATAGCGCATGTATTTGTTAGAAAAGTAGCTGAAGAAGATGGTATTACATTACCGTTTATCTATTTAGGCACTGGCCAGTTAACTCACCCAAGAACAAGTGATAATCCAAAACAAACATTAATATTCGACGTAGTTTTAAATAAACCATTACCAGAGTATCTACAATTTGATTTCAATCTAGAGGATATGAGTTATGATCAATAAAAAAAGAATAGAAGTTGTTGCTGCAGTTATTAAAAAGGATCACATGTTCTTTATTGCACAGAGGCCAAATAAAGGAGAACTCGCACTAAAGTGGGAGTTTCCTGGTGGGAAAATTGAATATGGAGAAACAAAGGAGCAAGCCCTTATTAGAGAGATTTATGAAGAGTTTGATACTAAAATTAGTGTTGATAAGTTTTTAAAAACGATTGAATATGAGTATCAAACATTTGTTATTATCCTTCATTGTTATTTGTGTTCTATTGAAGATGGGTCAATGATACTTATTGAACATAAGAATAAGCAGTGGGTGACTTTAGAAGGATTAAAAGAATATGATTTAGCAGCTGCAGATAAAGAACTTTTGAGTTATTTAGTGAGTTAACACATTATTTTGAACATATAATGATTAGTTAGGAAAGAAACGGTGAAAACAATGATAAAAAAAATAATATCTCCTGCATTACTCTTTGTTTTTGGATTGTTGCTTGCATTCATTGAAAACACAGTCCTTGATTTACCAACTGACATCAATGATATTACCCATAATAATGTAAATCTTGTAAATATCATACTGATAGTTATCGTATTAGTTCTTTTACTCGTTTTCGATGTTAGGAAACGGTTTAACGAAATTAAAAACAAAAAGTATCAGTATGTTTATTTGATTGTGATATTGATTGTTCTTTGTACCATTTCATACTTTTGGATAGAAAATCTCATGTGGAAATAGTAAGTTTTCACAAAAAACGATAACATAGTAAGATCACCTTAAATACTATTTTTTAGAGTTTTCAGTACTCCTTTTCATAACGAAAAAAATAAAGACCCAGTTCAATATATAGAACTGAGTTTTATGTACATCTGTTATGTTATCATAAATAATCAATGGACTATTTTATGATATGGGTACCATCTGATATATTGACTTCATAAAAGGTAGGTTCATAACCTATCTTTTTTTGATAAGATTTAATAACAACATTCTTAATATGATCAACTAACTCTTTTGGTGCTATTGCTACGACACATCCACCAAAACCTGCTCCAGTCATTCTAGCACCTAAAGCACCTGCATGAATTAGTTCTTCTTGAAGAGTGTCTAGTTCAATACCTGTAACTTCATAATCTTTTTTCAATGAAAGATGGGATTGATTGAGTAGTTCTGCAAATTTCTGAATGTCGCCTTTAACCAAAGCTTCTTTTGTCTTCAACGTTCTATTTTGCTCTGTGACAACATGCTGAACTCTTTGGTAAAGTATCGGATCGATCCATTGTTCAACAAAAGGAAGATCATGAATACTTAAATCACATAAGTAATTGATTGGGAAATGGTTTTTTAAAATAGCTAATGCTTTTTTACATTCTTGATATCTTTCATTATATTTAGAATCTGCAAGACCTCTTTTTTTATTTGTATTTACAATAAGTAGCACATCATTTTTTAATTCAAATGGGACATACTGATAACTAAGTGTTGAAGTATTTAATAATATAGCATGATTCTTTTTACCAGATATCACTGCAAACTGATCCATAATGCCTGAATTAACACCTACGAAATTATTTTCAGCATATTGCCCTAATTTAGCCATTTGTTTGATATCGATATCTAATTTAAAGAAGTAATTGAAGATTGAGATAACAAGCATTTCTAATGAAGCAGAAGAGGATAAACCAGCACTTAAAGGCAGGGTACCTTTCATATACAGATCAATTCCTTGATTGATTTGATAACCATGATCAAGAAGTGCTTGAATAGATGCTTTGATATAATCAGCCCACCGATTATTTTCATCTTTTTTAATGTCTTGTAAATTAAATTCATATATTTCTTTAGAGAAGGGTTCAGAAAAAACTCGAACTAAGAGATCATTTCTTAAAGAAGTTATTCCATAAGTGCCATCACTCAGTGCACATGGAAACACAAAACCACCGTTATAATCAATATGTTCACCTATTAAATTAACTCTCCCAGGAGAAAAGAAGATGATGCCATCTTCTTTTTTAAAAAGTGATACAAATTGTTTATTCAAGTAGTCTTTCATAAAAGATATTCCTCAATCCAAGTAAGAAGTTTGTCTTCAGATTTTTCATCATCTTTAAAGACACCACAATCTTCTAAGACACCTTCAAATATACGACCGATTTCTTGTTTAATAATGTCATCACAATTATCTTTTGTGATGTCAAAATCGATTTTCATTGAATCTGCCCAAAATTGATGAATTTCTGCTTCTTTACTTAAAGGTTTATCTTCTAAGAGATATGCTTTAACTTCCTCTAATTCTTTTTTTAAACGTGCTGGTAATACGGCTAAACCCATCGCTTCAATTAAACCTATGTTTTCTTTTTTAATATGCCATTTATCTTGATGTGGATGATACATTCCAAGTGGGAATTCATCATTCGTATAGTTATTTCTTAAGATTAAATCAATTTGATAGATAGCCCCTTTTTTTCTTGCTATAGGTG
>CAYJBI010000074.1:0-2928 GCA_964368345.1 uncultured Mariniplasma sp.
GTTTCACCTCTTGTCATTGGGTTAACTTTAGTCGCTTTTGGGACATCACTTCCAGAGTTAGCTGTTAGTTTTGTTTCTTCACTCACTGTGGCACCAGGCGCAACCGCTGATATTGCTATGGGAAATGTCATTGGATCAAACATTGTGAATATTACGCTTATCTTAGGATTGACTGCGATTGTTAGACCTGTTGTTGTCACAAAAACCATGTATCGAAAAGAGTTTCCATATCTTATTTTTTCTTCCATACTTATATTAATACTTGCCGTTTTCTTTCAATCAGATGCAAAAATCATTTGGTGGGAAGCACTCATTCTTCTTACGGCTTTTATTTACTATGTTTTTTTAATGATTCGTACTGGAAAAAATGATACATCAAATGAAGAAATTCATATAATTCATATGAAAAAAGCAATTTTATTACTGATTATTGGTATTGCAGGTGTTTCATTAGGTGGTTTTATGGTTACAGAAGGTGCTAAAAATATTGCGACTGATTTACTTGTTACATCTTTTGGTATGTCTGAAACAAAAGCTATTACTCTTGTTGGTTTATCAATTGTAGCAATTGGTACATCATTACCTGAAATGGTAACCAGTATTGTTGCTGCTAAAAAGAAAGAAAACGAGATTGCTTTTGGTAATCTCGTTGGATCAAACATTTTTAATATTTTGTTTATTTTAGGATTATCTGGTATTGTTACTCCTCTTGGTATAAATCCTGATGTCATCATCGATATTTTCATTATGCTTGGTGTCACTATTATTGCTCTACTTATGGCAGTAACAAAAGGAGTTGTATCCAAAAAAGAAGGATTTTTCCTCTCTATATTCTATATCACATATCTCACATACATTATTTTACGTGCTTTAAATATTATGTAGAAAAAAATAGGACACAATGTCCTATTCAATCTCTTCAGTCAATTCGGGTTCTAAGTTAACAATATGTATGTTAACCTCTAGAACTCTTTTTGTATCTGCACTAGTAACTACAACTTTTAGATTTTTAAAAATAAAAGATTCACCAATCATGGGAATTTTCCCAAGAACATCTTGAACCCAACCATTGACAGTTGCAAAATCCATTTCATCTTCAATGTCTAACAATTCGAACAAATCATCAAGTTCTGCTGTACCTTTTACTTTATATGTATATTCATCTATTTGATTGATTTGTTCGATGATTTCATCATGTTCATCCCAAATCTCACCAACGATTTCTTCTAAGATGTCTTCCATGGTAACAATTCCTAAGGTTCCACCAAATTCATCTTTGACAATAGCCATATGTGATTTATGTTCTTGAAGGAGTTCTAATAGATTGGATACTTTCATATACTCTGTCACGAATACCGCAGGTTTAATAATACTCTCGAGGGATTGTTTTTCAAGCACAACACGGTTATAAAAGTCTTTATGATTGATAATACCAATGATATGATCAATTGATTCATCGTATACAGGTAGTCTCGAGTAGCCACTATGCTTAAACTGATGAATAATTTTTTTGATTTCTTCATCCTTGGACACTGCAACAACATTCACGCGTGGTGTAAAAATTTCTTCAATCTTTAAATCATCGAAATCAATGACGTTACGAATAAGGTCGCCTTCATTTTCGTTAATACCGCCTTCTTGTTGTACTTCAGACACATATGTTAATAATTCATCTTCGGTAATTGCAGGTCCTTCATCTTCTTTAATTGACTTATTAATTAACTTTTGAATACCACTAAATATAATACTTAATGGATACAAAATCCATATGAATAACTGCAGCATTGGTGTCATAACCATTGCAAATTTTTCAGGTATTCTTTTCGCAATACTTTTAGGTGTAATTTCACCAAATATTAAAACTAGAATTGTCATTGCCGCAGTTGAAAGTGTAACTCCATAATCTCCCCAATATTTGACAAAAATGACAGTAGCAAGTGATGCAGAGAGGATATTAACAATGTTGTTTCCCACAAGTATCGTGGTTAAAATAGCATCAAAATTCTCGGATAATTTCAATGTATGTTCAGCTCTTTTATTGCCATTTTGAATCATATTTTTAAGTTTGATTTGATTAAGTGATGAAAATGCAATTTCAGTTGCAGAGAAAAACGCGGAAAGCATAATTAAAACAACAATGATTAAGATTTGTATGAGAACTTCTTCAGTCATTTTTATTCATCCTTTTCGTCTTCTACAAGTATAGATTCTTCTATCTTGGTTACACGAACTTTAGTAATGATCTTATTATCAATATCCATGATTTCAAACTTGTAATCATTATAATTAATTTCAATTTTTTCATTTTCTTCTGGAAAGCGGCCTAATTGGCCTAAAATAAATCCAGATAATGTATCGTAATCTTCTACAGGAAGATTAGCTTCTAATATATCTTCTACATCGTTAATATTGAGTAAACCATCAATTTCATATGTATGATCATTAATTTGTTTAATTAAATCTTCATCTTCATCATACTCATCAGAGATGTTACCAACAATTTCTTCTATCAAGTCTTCAATTGTGACAATACCAGCTGTACCAGCATATTCATCTAAAATAATAGCAATATGGTTTTTTTGTTTTTGCATTTCTCTGAACAATTCAGCAGTTTTTTTAGATTCTGGAACAAAATATGGGGGTCTTAGTAATGATTTAAGACTAAATTTCTCTTCTGGTTTATCCAAATACTTAAGTAAATCTTTCACATGTATTGTCCCAACAATGTGATCTATATTACCTTCATAAACCGGATAACGCGTAAACTGTTCCTTTTGAACAAATTCAATAAGCTGTGATCTCGTTGATTTAACATTTAACGCGGATATTTCTGTACGATGAGTCATGATTTCATCAACAGTCGTATCTGAGAAATCAAAAATGTTTTGAATCATTTCGTTTTCGGATTTGTCGATAATGCCCTTTGCG
>CAYJBI010000074.1:2938-7389 GCA_964368345.1 uncultured Mariniplasma sp.
GTTTTGAATCATTTCGCCTTCTTCTTCATCAATCGCACCAGTTTGACTACTTTCTTCGACGATAGTTCTGATTTCTTCTTCAGTAACTTTTCGTTCTCCTTCATGAGGTTTTAATCCAAAAATACGTCCTATAATCATGGATAATACATTGAAAACCCGTACAAAAGGTACAAATAAATTGGTTAATAAGAAAACAAATCCCACTGTTTTATATGCAAAACTATCTGGATATTTGTTTGCCAATCTTCTTGGAATAAGAACTCCGAACACCATTTGAAAAATTAATAATAAAACTGTAATAATAATGATTACAAGAGGTTTAATAATCCAAAGTGTTGAATCAAACCATTGTAAAACATCATCACTAAATGCATCTAGAGCAATTGCGCCATTAATAATGGCAGCAAGTATCATGATTGTTTGTAATGTTGTTTGGTATGGTTTCGGATTTTCAGTAAACTTCATAACGCGTTTCGCGCGTTTATCACCATTTTGAGCATCTTCTTCAACTTTATTATCGCTAATACTTAAAAGAGCTGCATCACTTGCAACAGATATTGCAGATAAAACTATCATAGTGATAATTAAAATCATAGATGTTACCATGTTATCACCTCAGAAAAACAAAAAAAGACACCAAAAAAAGCGCAATGCTTGTTGTCCTTGAGTTCCGTATATGTCGGATCGTCGATCCTACTACTGCTATCTTCCATTCCTTACGTGTTCCTCCATCATGGATGTACTAATGACATCATACATGATTTTGAGTAAAATGTCAATATAAAGGCGAAACTGGATCAATTTTCTTTACTAAATTTCGTTGTAAAAAATAACATGTTTTATGTTACAATATGAAGGTAAGTAAAGCCTGTTATAATTATTTAAAATAGGCTTAACTCTTTTTTTAAATAACTATTATTATAAAGGAAAAGGTATTTTATATGCAAACAGCTCTACACATTTTAATGCTCATCGTCGGTTTTGTATTTCTTATTAAAGGTGCAGATTTTTTTATTGTGTCATCATCTTCAATTGCTCGGAAGTTTAATGTCTCACCACTCATTATTGGTTTAACACTTGTAGCATTTGGTACATCGCTTCCTGAATTAGCAGTTAGTTTTGCTGCTTCAATATCAGCAAAAGCTCAGGGAACAACAGCAGATATTGCCATGGGAAATGTGATTGGCTCTAATGTTGCTAATATTACTCTTATTTTAGGCTTTTCTGCACTTATGATGCCTATATTAGTTAAAAAATCAATGAACCGCCAGGAATTACCTTTTGTTTTAGGTATTAGTGTACTCATTGCTGTACTAGCCAACTTTTTTTCATCCGATCAAATCGTTTGGTGGGAAGCTATCATTCTTCTTTTAGCTTTTTCATTTTATATGTATCTCATGCTTAAAGGACATAAAAATGGTGAAGAAAATTTAGAAGTACATCTTGTTGATATGAAAAAAGCAATCATGCTTCTTATTCTTGGTATTGCTGGTGTATCAATCGGTGGCTTTTTAGTTACAGAAGGTGCTGAATATATTGCAATTGAATTACTTGTAAGTACATTTGATATGAATATTTCTAAAGCAACCACACTCGTTGGATTATCAGTTGTCGCACTTGGGACATCACTTCCTGAACTTGTAACATCCGTGATGGCAGCAAAAAAAGGTGAAAATGAAATTGCTCTTGGTAATGTATTAGGTTCTAATGTGTTCAATACACTCTTTATTGTTGGTCTTTCTGGTTTAGTTGTTCCACTTGGAATAAATGCCGATGTCAAAACTGATTCCATTATATTAATTGGGATTACACTCTTTGTTGTCATTTTCTCAATAACGAAACAAGTCATTTCCAAAAAAGAAGGCGGAATACTTGTTTTCATCTATTTTGCATATATTGCGTATATCATTTTAAGAGCACTTGGAATATTATAAGAAATATTTAGAGCTTTACCCAATAATCAATCAATACATCATAAAGATCATCGCGATGAACGATATAATCATCGTGATGTTTTTTTTCTAATACCACAAGCCTAGAATTAACCAAATGATTTTTAATAGCTTTCGTATGTTTAAAAGAAATCATATCATATTCACCGACAACTATTAACACAGGAAACTTAATTTTATCTAATTGCTTGAATTTCAAATTCGGTTCATCTAACATCATTTTATAAAGTGGATTAAAGGTGTCTTCATAGATCTTTTTAATTGATTCTCTTTCCTTTTTTATGATCCCCTTTTTATGAATATTCGTTCCTAAAATAGCCATTGATTGAAATATATTAGGATACTTAACTGCTATCATTGTTCCAATAATTCCACCATCACTAAAGCCCAAGAAATATGGGTTTACAAGATTTAGTTTACTTATTAGTTCATAAATATCATTTGCCATAATATCATAGTGATAGTGATCAGTTATCATGGATTTACCATGATTTCTACTATCAACAAGGTAACATGTAAAGTGTAATTTTAATTTTTCTACAAGATCATTAAATATACGATGATCTTCACCATTTCCATGTAGAAGTATAAGTGGTTTTCCTATACCTTTAATATCTACAAATAACTGAGTTGAATTAACAGATATTATCATTTAAATTCTCCTAGAGAAAAGGTCCCTAAAGGGACCTAATTTGCCAATGTGCATAAGCCATGTTCTGTAACCCCGATGGGGTGTGACCATTTATCTCTACCAAAGTAGCATGAACTTGCTTTTGTTCGCTAATTCATGTGCCCCTACCAAATTTGGGTTGCTAGCTTGAGGGGTTTACCGCGTTTCATCTCTTCGTTTCCAAAGAGCTCGTCTCTGTGGCACATTACGTTTAGAGCATAGTTTCCCTTAGCTCATCAATCGCCGTTACGTATAAATACGTACCCTAGGTTATGGTTTCCCTAGGCACAAACACTACATCCATCACAGGATGTGCTAGCATGGACTTTCCTAACCATCAAAGATGGCTCGGTCACCTTCCACTGACATTTAGATTATAACACATTATTGAAATAATATGTGCAGATTTTCATACGCGAATAAAAAAAGAGGAGTTACCCTCTTTTAAGTATTATTTAACAGTTAATGCATCTTTTCTTGATAAATCGATTCGACCCTTTTCATCAATACCAATGCACTTAACAAGAATTTGATCACCTAAAGAAACGATATCTTCTACTTTTTCAACGCGTTCTTTAGCTAGTCTTGAAATATGAACAAGTCCTTCTGTTCCTGGCCATAATTCAACGAAACAACCAAATTTTTCAACACGAGTGACTTTACCTTCGTAAATTTCACCAACTTTAGCTTCTTTAACAAGTGATAAAATCTTTTCAGCTGCTGATTCAATCCATTTCATATCATAGTGCATTAAGAACACACGACCATCTTGTTCAATATCAATCTTAACCTGATTATTATCTTCAATGATTTGCGTAATAATTTTTCCGCCACCACCAATAACATCTCTAATCTTATCAGGATTGATTCTAATCATAAGTACTTTAGGTGCATATTTAGATAATTCTTTACGAACTGTTGGAATTGTTTCAAGCATATGATCTAAGATGTGTAAACGACCGATACGTGCTTGTTCAAGTGCTTCTCTTAAAATGTTTTCAGTAATACCAGAAATCTTGATATCCATTTGTAGTGCTGTGATACCATCTTTAGTTCCAGCAACCTTGAAATCCATGTCGCCTTCATGATCTTCCATACCTTGAATATCAGATAAGACAGTATAATATTCGCCTTCTTTGATTAAACCCATCGCAATACCAGCTACTGGAGCTTTAATTGGAACACCTGCGGCCATAAGTGCCATTGTTCCTGCACAAATAGTTGCTTGTGATGAAGATCCATTTGATTCTAGAATTTCTGATACAACACGAATGGTATACGGAAACTCTTCTTCGTTAGGTAATACTTGAAGTAATGCTCTTTCACCGAGTGCACCGTGACCGATTTCTCTACGTCCTGGTCCTCCATAACGTCCTGTTTCACCAACTGAAAATGGTGGGAAGTTATAATGAAGCATAAAACGTTTCGTATCTTCTAATCCAAGGCCATCAATAATTTGGTTTTCTCCAAGTGCTCCTAATGTGACAACACCTAATGCTTGTGTTTGACCACGTGTGAAGAGTGAAGATCCATGTGTTCTTGGTAGGATATCAACGCGAGAAGATAGTGGTCTAATTTCATCGACCTTACGTCCATCTGGACGTACCTTATCTTGGGTAATTAAACGTCTTAATTCTTGTGTTACAATACCATCTACGATTGACTTAACCATATCTAGATAGTCTTTTTGAGCTTTTTCATCAAAAAACTTTATTCCTTCAATTTCTTTAACAAATGATGTTTTACTGAAATATTCTAAAGTTTCATTTGTTAGTTCATCGATAGCTTGATATCTTTCAAGTTTGTCGAAGATAGATACAGCTTTAACC
>CAYJBI010000075.1:0-7237 GCA_964368345.1 uncultured Mariniplasma sp.
TCCTTGTGATATCTGAATCAACTCCTGGTGTGTTTGCTGTTAATTCTGCCACATTTATCGGTTATAAAATTGGCGGTTTTCTAGGTGCTTTAGCTGCAACTCTAGGCGTTATAATTCCAAGTTTAATCACTATTTCAATTATTTCATTTTTTATACTTAAGTTTAAAGAATTAACGCTTGTTTCATATGCTTTTTATGGTATACAAGCTGCGGTTGCTTTACTTATTTTTAAAGCAGCACTTAAACTTTCTAAAAAGATCCATTTTAATGCATTTGCGTGGATTATATTAATTGCATCTATTTTGTTTGCGACATTTACAAGAATAAACGTTCTTTATTTATTATTAATAGGAGCTATTTTAGGTATACTTTACGGAATAATAGTCAATGTTAAGGAGGCTAAAAAAGTATGATTTTAGAACTCTTAAACCTTGCATGGATTTTCTTTAAAATTGGATTATTTACCTTTGGTGGTGGCTATGCTATGATTCCACTTATGGAATCTGAACTTGTCAATAGAAACTTGATTAATATCAACACACTTTATGATTTTATTGGAATTGCAGAATCTACTCCTGGACCTATTGCTATTAATATGGCAACATTTATTGGTAATCATGCAATGGCTGATTATGGTATCTTTGCACAAATCCTTGGATCGATTGTGATAACAACTGCAGTTGCTCTTCCGTCATTTGTTATTATTCTTTTAATCGCCTCACTAGGCAGTAAATTTCTTGAAAGTGTCTGGGTTAAAGAAGCTTTTACTGGATTAAAACCTACCGTGATTGGATTAATCTTAAGTGTATCCATAGGTCTTATGATTCGGTTAGTATTCCCTATGTTATCCTTAAAGGATTTAAATTTTGACTTCTCCATTTTTAACTATAAAAACCTGATTATTTTCGGAATCATATTGATTGTATCTTTGTTTTATAAGAAACTATCTCCTATAAAGATGATTTTGTTCGCAGCTATTTTAGGCATTATCGTTTATAGTATTTTGTGAGGTGTTGTATGAAAGATATTTCATGGTTAAAGAACAGTTATATTGCACATCGCGGTCTTCATACGAAAGATGGTCGCATTCCTGAAAACTCGATTTTAGCTTTTGATAAAGCAATTGAAAAGAATTACGCAATTGAACTAGATGTCAATATTCTTAAAGATGGAACAGTGGTTTGTTTTCATGATTTTCATTTAAAACGTATGTGCCATATTGATCAAAAACTTGAAGATTTAACTTATAAAGATATTCAAGATTTACATCTTCTAGATACTGATCAAAAAATCCCAACTTTAAAAGAAGTTTTAAATCATATTCAAGGAAAGGTGCCTTTACTCATTGAATTAAAGCCTCATGGGCACGTTGTTTTACTTTGTGAGAAAACAATGGAGATTCTAAAAGAATATCACGGAGTTTTTGCGATTTTCTCATTTCATCCTCGTGTTGTTTTTTGGATGAAACGTCATTATCCGCAAATACCCAGAGGTCAAATTGCTGAATCATTTAAAGATAATCCTAAGATGGGAAGAGTCTCTAGATTTATGATGAGACGAATGATCTTTAATCCATTAACAAAGCCTGATTTTATATCTTATGGCATACGTGATTTACCTTACAAAAAACTAGACAGATTAAAGAGTAAAGGAATCACTATTATTAGTTATGCAGCATCAAAACAAGAAGATATCGATTTCGTTAAATTATATTATGATAATATCGTATTTGAATATTTTGAACCATTAAAAAAAGGGTGAATTTGACTTCACCCTTTTGTTTTAGTCCATATCAACATCGAAGTTTTCTAAGACTGATTTCTTTTCTGGAGCGGCATCCCCATGTTTTGTTAAAAACATTGTAATAAATGCTAATGCAACAAAGATGGTTGCATATGGGAACAACACTTTAGGATGGATTAAATCCATAAATAAGCCAGATAAGATTGGAGTTAATATTTGTGCAGCCATAGAGAATGCATAATAATACCCTGTATATTTACCAACATTTGTACCCTTAGCAAGTTCAACAACCATCGGATAAGAGTTCACATTGATTGTAGCCCAACCGATTCCTGTAAGACCAAAGACAATATACATCACCCAACCAGTATCTTTGCTTAAGAAGAAGACACTTCCAAAGCATAATGTTAAGAGAATGATACCAGCAAGAATGGTTTTACGTCTTCCAAACTTTGTTGAAAGAATACCAATAGGAATAAATGCGATAATCGCTGTAACATTAGCGACTAATAGTGGAAGTGTAAATGAAGGTAACTGTAGAATCTTAGGTGCATAATCAGACACTTTAGTCATAACTGCGTTATATCCCATAAACCATAAAAAAACTGAAGATAAAATTAAATATAAAGATAATCTCTTATCTTTTGGTAAATCATGCATATCATGAACTTCACCTTCTTCTTCAATTAAACCATATGCTTGATCATTAGCTTCTTTTTCTGCAACCATCTTAGGTTCTTTGACTTTCCATAAGAAAATAGCAAGAATAGTTAACATGATGACACCGACACTAATAAATGCACCCATATAATGAACATAGGATTTTCCACCTAAACCAAGGACGGTTAATAAAATCAAGGATGTCACACCTGCTGCAGCACCCATAAGGTTAATCACAGCATTCGCTTTTGAACGAAGTGGTTTCATCGTAACATCAGGCATTAGGGATACAGCAGGAGATCTAAAGATTGACATTGAAATAAGTGCAATTAATAAGACACCCACAAAAACAATGAAATTGACTGGGTTTTCCACGGTAACTTCCCATGCAAGATCACTTAAATAACGATGATAATACCCATCGAGATAAGATAATTCAATCGCATCAAGAGAATCTGTACCATTGTCTTGAAGAATTTTTGTCATTGGATCAAAAACATTATCTTCATAACGATCAAAACTTGCTTGTGTGATATCACCAGATATCCGAGAAGCAACACGATCAGCATGCATTTCCGTCATTACTGTCGTCCAATAAAGCGGTTCTGCTCTGAGTTCATCTGAGCTCTCAGTAATCCATTCATATTTATCTATGATTGCTGTATTTTCAATACGCGTTGTTTGAATATTATCAACAAATGAAAGACCAATAAATGCAAAAGCAGCAACAACTGTTCCGATAATGACATAAGGAGTTCTTCTACCGAGTTTATGATTTGTCTTATCGGATATAGCACCAAATAGAGGCAACATAAAGAGTGCTAATACATTATCAAGAGCCATCACGACACCTGACCAAGTTTGATTTAATCCAAACTTATCAATCAATATCTTAGTGATAATTGAATCATAAGTTTGCCAAAAGATAGTAATGATAAAAAATGCTAAACCAACGTAAAACGTCTTTTTGTAATCAAGTTTCATAAGTTCACCTTATTCATTAATTTTTGTTAACACTTGTTGATATTATATCACGTATGCAAAGCGTTTTCACCTTCTTCAAGTGAATAACATGTAAAAAAGGGATAATCCTAATTTAGGATATCCCTCAAGTTTAAACTAAACTGATTCGTAACCAATGCAAAGTGCTTTTTGATTAATTGGAATCATTGAAAGTTTTTTAGCTCCCAAGAAATGTTTAAGAGATTCTAAAATAACTTCTTCTTTAAAAATATCAACTTTTTTTAAGTAAGCTCCTAACATCACCATGTTTGCTACTTGTGGTTTTTCAAGTGATTGAGCAAGCTCAGTCATCGGTATGCCATAAACATGAGCATCATCAAGTTCTACTTTATTTTTTATAAGTGAACTGTTGTAAAAGAGATTACCATCTTCTTTAACTTTTGTTATAAACTTCATCATGGATGGTTCATTAAAAACGAGTAAATCATCTGATTTTTGAAAAACCGGTGAGAAAATAGGCTTATCACTTATAACAACTGAGCAGTTTGCAGTTCCTCCACGCGTTTCTGGACCATATGTAGGTACCCATAAACTATAGAGACCTTGAAGGTTTGCTGCATATGCAATTAATTGTCCAGTCAGCATAACACCTTGGCCACCAAAACCTGCAATACGTATTCTTCTAATCATGATTTTCCACATCCTTATAAACACCAAGAGGATAAACAGGAATCATATGTTCCTTTGCCCAATCAAGTGCTTCTCGTGGTTTCATGCCCCAATTGACTGGGCATGTTGAGATGACTTCAATCATGGTAAAGCCTTTCTTTTCAAGTTGATAAGTAAATGCTTTTTTAATCGCTTTTTTAGCTTTTCTAATATTAGGTATATCATGCAATGATACCCGCTCAACATAAGCGGCACCTGTAATTTGTCCAAATATTTCTGACATATGAAGTGGTGAGCCATGCATCGCTTGATTTCTTCCTTGTTGAGAGGTTGTTGAAACCTGACCAATTAAAGTTGTTGGCGCCATCTGGCCACCTGTCATACCGTAGGTTGCATTATTTGCAACAATTGCGGTTATGTTTTCACCACGATTGGCCGCATGAATAGCTTCTGCAATACCAATCGATCCAAAATCACCATCGCCTTGATAAGTAAATACAACACGATCAGGAAGTACACGCTTGATACCTGTTGCTACTGCACATGCACGACCATGTGGAGTTTGTTGATAGTCTGTATTTATGTAATCATAACTGAATACTGAACAACCAACTGAAGCAATACCAATGGTTTTACCTAATACGCCTAATTCTTCTAGAACTTCAGCAACTAGTTTATGTAAAATACCATGAGTACATCCTGGGCAATAATGTGTACGTGCTTCAGTTAAGCCCTTTGATCTTTCATATTTAATCATGATTCCACCACCTTGTCTTCAAAATGAATGATGGCATCGACGATTTCATCAGGATCTGGAACCATGCCACCTGCTCTACCATAAAAACCAACTTTGAAACGTCCTTTATTAGAAATAAGAACGTCATCAAGCATTTGACCCATTGACATTTCGGTAACTAAAATACCTTTACATGTCTTTGGAATTAAATCAAAAGCTTTCTTAGGGTATGGCCATAATGAGATAGGTCTGATTAATCCGACTTTAATTCCTTTTTCTTCAAGTGTTTCCATAGCTGATCTAACAATACGAGCAACCGTACCATATGCTACAATCACATAATCAGCATTTGCAATATTAGTCATTTCAACTTTAACTTCATTTTTAGTAACTTCACGATATTTTTCTTGAAGATGGATATTATGTTTTTCTAAGTATACTGGATCTAATCCAAGTGAATTAATAATATTTCTTCCTTCATGAAAATCAGTTCCTGTTGTTGCGTATGTTTTTGGCTTAATTTCGCGCTTTTTTGCTGGTCTATCCATATCAACAGATTCCATCATTTGTCCAATTAATCCATCAGCAAGAATCATCACTGGATTTCTATATTGGTCAGCAATATCAAAAGCTTCCTTCATTAAATCAACTGTTTCTTGAATGGATTCTGGTGCTAAAACGATGACGTGATAGTCTCCATTTCCTCCACCACGCGTTGCCTGATTATAATCACCTTGAGATGGCTGGATACCACCTAAACCAGGGCCTGCTCTCATAACTGATACGATGACACATGGGAGTTCAGAACCTGCAAGATAACTGATACCTTCTTGCTTAAGTGCAATACCTACAGATGATGATGATGTCATAACTCTAGCACCTGCACCGGCTGCACCATAAACCATGTTAATGGCTGCTACTTCTGATTCAGCTTGGACAAAAACTTTTCCCTTTTCAACAAGATACTTGGATAAATACTCAGGTATTTCATTTTGAGGTGTAATTGGATATCCGAAGAATGCATCACATCCTGCTTTTACAGCTGCTAAAGCGATAGCTTCGTTCCCCTTTATTAGTACTTTACTCATCCTTCAAGTACCTCCACCTTTATGACTGAATCTGGACAAACAATGGCACATTGTGCACAAGCAATACATTTATCCATATCACTGACAGAAATTAAATTATACCCACTTTTATTAATTCTATTTTTATCCAAAGATAAGATGTCGACAGGACAAAATGTTACGCATAGTTCACATCCCTTACAGGATGCATTATCAAATGTCAATTTTCCTTTTTTCACATCTTCACTCCTTATCTTCTAATATAATTATCTTGTACGTTATTAATGGTTTCAATACGCTTTTTAGCAAACACTTTGGCAGCTAATTGTGTATGAATATTTTCATTATCTGCAATCTTAAAAATTTCAAGTAATCGATCATAGATTTTTTCAATATCTCTTGTTGCACGACCCACATTGTATTCTTTTAGTTCATGATAAACATTGATTAATCCACCTGCATTTATCACGAAGTCTGGGGCATAAAGAATGCCTTTATCTTTTAGCATGTTGCCATGAACATCTTCTTCTAATAAAACATTGTTCGCTGTACCTGCAACAACTTTAGCTTTTATTTGTGGAATTGTTTCATCATTTAGTGTTCCACCAAGTGCACATGGGACAAGCACATCAACATCAAGTGAAAAATATTTTTTAGGTTCGACAAATTCAACTTCTGGATGTTCTCTTTTCATACGTTCAATATGTTTTGGATTAATCTCTGAAAAGTATATTTTCTTTGCTTTAAACTCAACTAGTTTCTTAATTAGATAATAGCCTGTTTGTCCAGCACCTTGAACTGCAAATGTATATTTTGTAAAATCTTCATTACCGAACTTATATTGTAACGCAGCACGAATACCGTGGAAAGCACCAAGTGCTGTCATGGGAGATGGATTACCTGATTTTCCTTCAAGACCTACAACGTGATCTGTTTCCATAGCTACGAAATCCATATCTTTTGTACTTGTGTTAACATCTTCAGCAGTAATATAACGACCATTAAGGCTTTGAACATAACGACCAAGTGCTCTAAAGTATCCTTCTGATTTAACAGTTTCAGGGTCACCAATTAAAACTGTCTTACCCCCACCAAGATTTAAACCTGCTGCTGCTGCTTTATAAGTCATACCTCTGGCAAGTCTTAATGCATCGACAACAGCTTCTTCTTCAGTTGCATAATTCCACAGTCTAGTACCACCAAGGGCTGGTCCTAATGTGGTGTTGTGAATGCAAGTAATACCTTTTAATCCTGTCGTCTTATCATAAAAATAGACGACTTGTTCGTACCGGTGTTTTTCCATGTACTCAAAATGCTTAAAATCGCTCATGTTAATCTCCCTTCAATTTTTAAAAGCGCTTACATCATTCATTATAGCATAGCATATATGATTTATCAT
>CAYJBI010000076.1:0-6919 GCA_964368345.1 uncultured Mariniplasma sp.
ATATTTTATCGGGTGATAATATGTTTGATCGTTTATCAATTATGGAAAAACGTTATGTAGAAATTCAAGATAAATTGAGTTTGGGAACGGTTGATGTGAAAGAAATGACAAAACTTTTAAAGGAGTCAAGTTCTTTAGAAGACGCAGTCGAAGTCTATCGTTTCTATAAATTAAAAGAAACTGCATTAGAAGATATAGAGTCATTATTAGAAATTGAAACAGATGATGATTTAATCGAGATGGCAAAACATGAAATAGCATCACTGCGTGATGTTCTTTTAGAATCTGAAGAAAAATTAAAAATCTTACTTTTACCTAAAGATCCCAACGATGACAAAAACGTTATCGTAGAAATTAAAGGTGCTGCTGGAGGAGATGAGGGTAATATCTTTGCCGGAGATCTCTTTAGAATGTATTCACGCTTTGCAGAAGCTAAGGGATGGAAAATAGAAATACTTTCTCTAACTGAAGGATCTATGGGTGGATATACATCGATAGAGTTTATGGTATCTGGAAAACTTGTGTATTCACTATTAAAATATGAGTCAGGTGTTCATCGTGTTCAACGTGTTCCTGAAACAGAATCAATGGGACGTGTGCATACATCAACAGCAACAGTTCTTGTAATGCCAGAAGCTGAAGAACTTGAAGTTGATGTTAAATGGGAAGATATCCGTTTTGACACGTTTAACTCATCGGGTCCTGGTGGACAATCAGTCAATACAACAAAGTCAGCTGTACGCTTAACACATTTGCCTACAGGCATGGTCGTTGATTGCCAGGAAGGTAAGAGTCAACATGAAAATAGAGATAAAGCGTTCCGTTTATTAAAAACAAGAATTTATGATAAGTTTTTACAAGAACAACTTGAAAAAGAGGGCGCTGAAAGAAAAGCACTTGTTGGTCGTGGAGATCGTAGCGAAAAGGTTCGTACGTACAATTATCCTCAAAATCGTGTGTCTGATCATCGTATTGGACTGACGTTGCAGCGTCTTGACGTAATTATGGAAGGGCGTATTGATCTTATTATTGAACCATTAATTAATGAGTTTCAAAAAAGACAACTTGTAGGTGAAATGAAGTGACCTATGCTGAGCTCATCAAGTTAGCCTATAAAAGAGTCAATGAAAAAGATGGTGAAGAGGAAGCAGCAAAACTTCTTTTAATGGAATTAAGTGAACTTGATCCACATCAATTTTTTATGTCTTTAAAATTAGATGTTTCTGAATCATTTAAGCATGAATATCTCACTAAGTTAGACCAATATCTGAATGATCATGTTCCGGTTCAACACTTGATTGGACATAGTTATTTCTATGGATATAAGTTTAAAGTCAATGAGCATGTCTTAATACCAAGACCAGAAACTGAACAATTAGTTGAACATGTCTTATATTACTATGATACCTATTTTCAAAATGAAAAAATTCGAGTTCTGGATTTAGGAACTGGTTCTGGTTGTATCGGACTTACACTTTCTAAAGAAGAGAGCATGCTTGATGTTACTGCAAGTGATATTAGTTCTGATGCACTTGAGGTCGCAGAAGTGAATAAAGCATTATTATCTGTTCAAACTAAATTAATCCAAAGTGATTTATTCCAATCTATTCCAAATAGATTCTCAATTATCGTATCCAATCCTCCGTATATTCCTGATGCAGAAGTTGTGAGCGATATTGTTAAAAAAGAGCCTAGTGTTGCACTTTATGGAGGTTCATTAGGTGTTGATTTCTACAATCGTATTCTTGAAGAAGCTAAATCGCATCTTGAGGAGAAAGCACTGATTGCTTTTGAACATGGTTACCAACAAAAAGAAGTCATAAAAAGGTTTATTAAACATCATTTTCCTGATGCAATCATCATTCAAATGAAGGATCTAGCAGGAAAAGATAGATTCACTTTTGTAGGTTTAGGCGGTGTTTTAGCTTCTGAGTAAAGATTCAACTCATTTCGTGTACAAAGTTAAGTCAGAAAGAGCGTTTTCTGACTTTTTTCTTATGTATTTAAACAAAAATGGTATATAATAGGAAAGGTTAGAAAAGAGGTACTTGAATGAATATTAGAAACATTGCGATCATCGCTCACGTCGATCATGGCAAAACAACGTTAGTGGATCAACTGCTAAAACAAAGCGAGACATTTGATCTACATCAAAATTTAAACGAACGAGCTATGGATTCCAATGATATTGAGCGGGAACGCGGTATTACCATACTTGCAAAAAACACAGCGATTATCTATAAAGATACACGCATAAATATTTTAGATACTCCAGGACATGCAGACTTTGGTGGAGAAGTTGAACGTATCATGTATATGGTTGATGGTGTCCTTCTTTTGGTTGATGCATATGAAGGTGTTATGCCTCAAACACGCTTTGTCTTAAAGAAAGCACTTGAAGCTCATCTTATGCCGATTGTAGTTGTTAATAAGATTGACCGGAAGTTTGCTGATATTCAGCGTACAGTGAATGAAGTTTATGATTTATTTATAGACTTAGGTGCTGATGATCATCAACTTAATTTCCCTGTTTTATACGCATCGGGTTTACAAGGATTAGCTAATTACATTCCTATTCTTGATCCAGTTCATAAAATGAATCCCATTTTAGATACGATTTTAAAAGAGATTCCAGCACCACAAATGAATGCTGAGGGTCCTATGCAATTTCAACCTGCTTTAATTGATTATAATGACTATGTTGGACGTATGGGTATCGGTAAGATTTACCGTGGAACCATGCGTGTTGGTGACACGGTCTCTTGTATACGTATTGATAAGAGTATTATTCAATTCCGTGTTCAAAAGATTTTACAATCCCTTGGGATGGAAAAAAATGAAGTTGAAGAAGCTTATGCAGGAGATATTGTATCGATTGCAGGGTTACCAGATATTCATGTTGGGGAAACGATTACATCACTTGGTGATGAAGTTGCACTTCCACCACTTCATATCGATGAACCTACTGTACAGATGACATTTCTAACAAATTCATCACCATTTGCTGGAAAAGAAGGTCGATTTGTGACAGCGTCTAAAATTGATGATCGTCTATTCAAAGAAACTCAAAAAGATGTTTCTTTAAAAGTTGATCGTATTGCTACTTCTGAAGCATGGATTGTATCTGGTAGAGGTGAACTTCATTTAGGTATATTAATTGAAAATATGCGTCGCGAAGGTTATGAATTTCAAGTATCTCGTCCTAGAGTTATTGTTAGAATGATTAATGAAACCAAGTATGAGCCTTATGAAGATGTTCAAATTGATTGCCCATCTGAATTTATGGGTACTGTGATTGAGATGTTAGGTGATCGTAAAGGTGACCTCATCCAAATGAGTCAACATGGAGATTATGCACGTATTCAATATATCATGCCATCTCGAGGACTTATAGGGTTTGTTACTCAGTTTTTAACTGCTACTAAAGGATATGGTATTTTATCACATGTCTTTCTAGAATATCGACCTATGGTCCATGATGTTGTTGGAAATAGAAGAACAGGTGCATTAATTTCGATGAATCAAGGTATGACCACTGCTTATGCAATCGGACGACTTGAAGATCGTGGTTCCATGTTCTTAGATCCACGTGTCTCAGTTTATGAAGGTATGATTGTTGGAGAATCTAATAAAGATACTGATTTAGTCGTAAACGTGACGATGGAAAAACAGTTAACCAATATGAGAAGTTCTTCAAAAGATTCTACAGTTGTTCTTAAAACACCACGTTTGATGAATTTAGAAGCATGTCTCGCCTTTATTAATGATGATGAGCTTATCGAAATAACACCGTATTCTATCCGTTTAAGAAAAGCTATTTTAAAGGCTAATGAAAGAAAGAAAGCATACTACAACGAGACCCGAGAAGATTAGGTCTCTTTTTTGGGATATTATAGTATTTTACTATAAAGCATTCCTTGTTATGATATAATATAAAATAGGTCAATAAAAGGAGGATTCATATGCGTATTGCTATCGGAAGTGATCATGGTGGTTATGAACTTAAAGAAAAATTAAAAGTTTATCTAAAAGATAACCATGTTGAAGTCACTGATTATGGTACCAACTCAAATGATTCTGTTGATTATCCGAAATTTGGTGAGAAGGTAGGACACGCTGTTGTTCATGGTATGTATGATTTTGGTATCGTCATCTGTGGAACTGGCATCGGTATAAGTATCGCTGCTAACAAAGTTAAAGGCGTACGCGCTGCCCTCATCTATGATGAACAAACGGCTAGATTAGCAAAAGAGCACAATAACGCAAATGTCATTGCGTTAGGTGGAAGAACAACATCTTATGAAAAAGCGGTTTCTATGATTAACACCTTTATTGAAGCAACGTATGAACAAAGACATCAAAAACGTCTTGATCAAATAAAAAACATAGAGGGGAAGGAATAGAAATGAGCAAAGTAGTGATTCTGAATCACCCTTTAATCAACCATAAAATGGCTAAGATTAGAGATAAGAGAACAGGAACCAAAGAGTTCAGAGAAAGCGTATCAGAAGTTGGTGGATTAATTACTTATGAAATTACCAGAGACTTCACAACGCGTCTAATTAATGTCAATACACCCATTTGTGAAACACAAGCTTACGAACTTGATAAACAAGTGGTGATTGTCCCTATTTTAAGAGCTGGGCTTGGTATGGTCGAAGGCATACACAATATGATCCCGACTGCAAAAATTGGACACATTGGTCTTTTCCGTGATGAGGAAACTTTACAACCTCAAGTCTATTACAAAAAATTCCCTAAAGATATTGTTGATGGAGTCGTTTTAGTTGTTGACCCGATGTTAGCAACAGCAGGTTCTGCTTGCAAAGCGATTGATATACTAAAAGAACATGGAGCAACTGATATACGTTATGTTGGATTAGTCGGTTGTCCTGAAGGGATTAGTCGATTACAAAAAGAGCATCCAGATGTTCCCATCTACCTTGCAGCAATGGATTCTCATTTAAATGAAAATGGTTATATTGTCCCAGGTTTAGGAGATTGTGGGGATCGTTTATTTGGAACGAAATAAGTTTAATAAAGCAAAACGCATATTCATGAATTATATGATGGTCATGCAGTTTATTGTGTCTGCTGTTGTTTTATCTATCTTTGGTTATTATATTGGAAATAAAATTAATCCTGAATCAGATTTATCAACTATCTTAACAGGAGTTGGTTTGGGTTTAGGTGTTATTATCGGTTTTATAACAGTGATTTATATGATTAAAAGTGAGGAACGCTATGAAAGAAGTACACGTCATTAGTATTATTGGTTTAATTTATGCAGTTCTTTTATCGTTAGTTACTTTTATCTTTTTTAGAGAATATACACTTTGGGCTGTTTTAGGATCTGCAGTAGCGTTATTCAATCATAGTTTAATGATTCAAGCAACCATGAAAAATAAATTTTCAACACAACGCTATGTCTTTCATTTAATGCAGCGTTATGTCTTCTATTTGGTTATTATTGCTTATACATACTTTGAAACAAAAGATATACCAGGCAATCACATGATTTATTCTTACATATTTCTACTCTTAGGTATATTCTCATTAAAGTTTGGCATTTTTATCTATCATACACCTTTGATTAAAAAGCCAATAGAAAAAAAGGAGGAAGAATCTAATGAAAATCATACTTGATTATCTCTTGGGACTTCCAGTTTATTTCATAACATCTTTAGGTATTATGATAGTAATTGCAGTTATATTAATTCTCATAGGTCGTTCTGTTGATAAACTTGATGTGAAAGATAAACCTAATCGTATACAAACGATAGTGATCTCTGGGATTGAAGGATTTAATGGATTTGTTAAAGCTTACGTTGGAAAGCATTGGAGATATGTGACACCGTTTGTGTTAACTATGGCTATTTATGTCTTTCTATCTAATATTTCAGGACTTGTTGCTCTTGATGCACCCACAAAATATACAGCAATCACATTTTCAATGTCTATTATGTCATTTTACGTGGTTCAATCTACAGGTATCGTCAGTCAGGGTTGGAGACATTTCTTGGGTATATTTAAACCACTAGCACCCATGGCTCCTCTGAATATAGTCAGCGATATTGTTCCTATATTATCTATGGCATTACGTTTATTTGGTAATATTGCCAGTGGTGCACTCTTACTGACTTTAATTTATCGTTTGACCGGATGGGCTTCTGTTATAATAGCTCCAGCGTTCCATTTAATTTTTGATATTGGATTCGGTTTGATTCAAACACTCGTTATTGTTTTATTAACCATCATCTTCGCTTCAATGAAATGTGATGAAGCGGATTTAGATACAATATAACTTATAAAAAAGGAGAAATAGATTATGTTTAATGTATTATTCAATGCTTTAACAAACTTGATACAATGGATTCCAAATGTACTTGATGTGGTTCCTAATGAATTCTATTCAAGAGGCTTAGCTTACGTTGGTGCAGGTATTGCTGTATTCACAGGTTTTGGTACTGCGATCGCTCAAGGTATTGCCGCATCTAAAGGTGTTGAAGCTGTTGGTAGACAACCAGAAGCATCTGGTAAAATTACTGTTACTATGCTTATTGGTCAAGCTGTTGCAGAAACAACAGGTATTTATGGATTAATCATTGCTTTCATCTTAACCTCAAAATAAAAGAAGGATTTGATTTTTGTGAACCTATCAGAAATATTTGATGATGCAGTAAGTGCAATTGAAGATGGTTTAAATTCTGTATTTCAAAGACCAGATATTGTACTACTTAACATCATCGCTTTCGTTATTCTACTTCTTGTTATTAAAAAATTCTTTTGGAAAAAGATTACTGCTTTTATTGATCGTCGTCAAGAAGCGATGATGGAAGCAATGGAATCTGCAGAAAAAGAACGTACACGTGCTCTTGAGATTCAAACTCAAGCGTCTAAAGACTATGAAGCCATGAAG
>CAYJBI010000077.1:0-6840 GCA_964368345.1 uncultured Mariniplasma sp.
AACACGCATGCGAATGATAAAATTATTCAGCTTAGCTAAGGGCTTTTTTGTACTCTTCATTGTCGCTGCATTCTTAACAGCCTTTCACCAATGGACTTACTCAAATGTTCCCTTATTTACGCAGTATTTAATGAAGACACTACTTGCCATACCGGAGATAGCTCCAGGCAATGTGTCAGTTGGAGAGGTTAATTTACCTCGGTTTTTAATCGTCTTTTTTGAACAGGACGATCAGATTATGGGCATTATCATCAGAATCGCGGTATCTCTGATGGTGCTTCAAGCATTCCGTTTTACACTTCGATTTTTTGAAATGTGGATTAAAGGCGCACTTCAAGAAAAACTCGCTGAAAAAATGCGCGTTAGACTTTATGGACATATTCAAGATTTAAACTATGAATTCCATAATAAAAGCGATTCAGGCGATTTAATTCAAAGATGTACAACAGATATTGAAACAACCACAGGATTTCTGACAGGTAGAATGCTCGATGTTGTTCATTTGGTGTCCACTTTATTTTTTGGAGCTTATCAACTCATCTACATCAATCCAACGATGGTATGGGTTTCTCTAGCGATTGTTCCTTTTGTAGCAGTCTCATCAACTGTTTACTTTATCAAAATCGAGAAAATCTTTGAAAGTATCGAAGAAACAGAATCGAAGATGATGACAGTCGTTCAAGAAAACTTATCAGGAGCACGTGTTGTACGTGCGTTTGCGAACGAAGTTTATGAAATTGAAAAAATGGAAACAAAGAATAGTGAATACAGAGATGCGCTTAAAAAAGCAAATAAGATTGTTGCTATCTATTGGGGCATTATGGATTTTATTGGCATTACACAATATCTTGTGATTATTGCTATTGGAGTCTATGGCGTACAAAATCAAACAATGGATGCATCTGGTATTATAGCTTCACTTGCATTAGTAGGTATGCTTATTTGGCCAGTTAGAGGTTTGGGAAGAATCATCAATGACTTTACTAAAGCCCTTGTTGCATCTGATCGTATCAATCATATCCTTGATCAACCAAGTGAGTATGAAAATGATGGCAATAAAACACCTGAAGTAAAAGGTGAAATAGAATTTAAGGATGTTTCCTTTAAGTTTTCGGATACACAAGAGCATTTATTAAAACAAGTTAATTTTAAAATTAAACAAGGCGAAACCGTCGCAATTATTGGTCGTACAGGCAGTGGAAAATCAACGATTATCAACTTGCTCTTAAGAATGTATGATTATCAAGATGGTGACATTTTAATAGATGGTATATCACTTAAAGAAATAAAGAAAAAACATATTCGTAACCAAATTGGAGTTGTATTACAAGATCCATTTTTATACTCCAAAACCGTCTATGAAAATATAGCAATTGCTGAAAAGAAAGCTAATAAAGAGCGTGTTTTTCTTGCTGCTGAAACAGCAGCTTTAGAAAAAGATATCAAAACATTTAAGCAAGGTTATGATACATTAGTCGGTGAAAAAGGAACGACATTATCAGGAGGACAAAAACAAAGAGTAGCAATTGCTCGTGTTCTTGTGGCTGATAAGCCTATCCTCATTTTTGATGATGCCCTTTCAGCTGTTGATACAAAAACAGATATGATGATTAGAGAAGCTTTAGTCAATAAGACTTATCAGCACACAACGATTATCATTACGCACCGTATTACAACTGCTAAAGAAGCTGATCAAATCATTGTTTTAGATCAAGGCAGAATCGCTGAGATTGGAACACATGATGAATTAGCTCAAAAAGAAGGGCTTTATAAAAAACTTTGGGATATCCAAGGTAAGCTTGAAAAAGAATTTCAAGCGATATTAAAGGTAGGTGAGACCCATGCATCAAGATGATCAAGATGTACAGACTAAGGTCCAGCTGTCCACATGGAAAAAGATTATAGGTATTATTTTCAAATCAAAAAAGCATTTGATTTTGTTATTGATTTATTCAGGCCTTTTAGCAACACTTGATGTATTAACACCTATGTTTAACAGATATGCTATAGATACATTTTTTGTTGGTGGTGATTACTCCACATGGCCATATTATGTGATAGCAAATCTTTTGCTTGCATTATCTTTTGGTTTAGTTGTCTGGGGATTCATTTATGAAGCAGGCATTATTGAAGCTGAAGTAAGCTATGAATTAAGAAGACAAGCTTTTGAAAACTTGCAACGATTATCATATAGTTATTTTGATAAAACACCACAGGGTTGGGTTATGGCTAGAATGACTTCTGATACGAGGAAGTTATCACTTATTATCTCATGGGGTTTAGTTGATTTTGTTTGGGCTGGATTACAGATGATTATGATATTAATTGTTTTATATCTAACATTTATTAAGTTAGCTTTAATCATGACCATTGTTTTACCGATTATGCTTTTGCTTGCTTATGTTTTTACAAAACTTATTTTAAAACAACATCGCGTTGCTAGAAAATATAATTCACAATTAACTGCACAGTATAGCGAAGGTTTCTTGGGTGCTAAAACGACAAAAAGTTTATCTATTGAAGATTCAAACTATGATGAATTTTCTTTAACAGCAAATCAGTTAAAAAGATCTTCAGTTAAAGCAGTCATAACATCTTCTATCTTTTCATCTATATTATTGTTGCTTGCATATATCGCAGTAACAGCAACCATGGTTCAAGGTTCTATCTATGTTTTGGGGACTGTCTTAAGTTTAGGGACTCTTCAGATGTTTTTGTTTTATACAACGAATTTCTTTGAGCCCGTCATGGCAATATCAAGAATATTATCAGATTTACAAAATGCACAAGCATCAGCTGAACGTATTGTTGGACTTATTGAAACGAAACCGGAACTTATGGATAAAGAAGAGGTTGTTTTAAAGTATGGTGATTTATTTGATGATAAGAAGGACGCATGGGAACCCCTCAAAGGTGATGTGGAATTTAAAGATGTAACATTTTATTATAAAGATAACGAAACAATTCTTGAAAACTTTAATCTTTATGTAAAAGCAGGTCAAAGTGTGGCTCTTGTGGGTCATACGGGTTCTGGAAAAACAACGCTTGTCAATCTTTTATCTCGTTTTTATGAACCTATTTCAGGTGAAATAAAAATCGATGGTAAGGATTATAGAGAGCGTTCCATTCATTGGCTTCATTCAAGATTAGGTTATGTGTTACAAGCACCTCATCTATTCTCAACGACAGTTATGGAAAATATTAGATATGGAAGATTAAATGCAACCGACGAAGAAGTTATTTATGCAGCGAAGATGGTAGGTGTTGATAGTTTTGTTCAACATCTCGATTTGGGATATCAAACATCTGTAGGTGAAGGCGGGAATTTGTTATCGGTTGGTCAAAAACAATTGATTTCATTTGCTCGTGCCGTTCTTGCAGATCCTAGAATTCTTATTCTTGATGAAGCAACTTCATCGATTGATTCTGAATCAGAAGAAATCATACAAAAAGCTACGGATAAGTTGTTAGCTGATCGTACAAGTTTTGTTGTTGCACATCGTTTATCAACTATCGTGAATAGTGATTTAATTGTGATGCTTGACATGGGAAAAATTATTGAAATGGGAACTCATGAAGAGTTATTAACAAAAAGAGGAGCTTACTTTGAACTTTATAAGAATCAGTTCTTTAGAGAAAAAGGTAAGGAATTAGAAGCTGGTCTAGCGTAATTGTCAATATTTATTTATGTTTAACAAGTAAAAGGATCGTGTTTTCTCTATCATAAAGTAGAGGTGAAAACATGTCCTTTTTTCTATGGTCTTTACAGCTTTTAACAATACTCACCGTCAGAGTTGAATGGATAAATAATTTTATAAAAGTTCCATTATTCTCAAATATTGAAGAATATAGATACTTGCCAGAAGCACGTATCTATGTCGATGATCTCTTTGTTTCTGGTGCAGAAGTAACGTATGAAAGAAATGGCGTTGAGTGGACGTATATTTCAACTGTTAATACCAACAAGGTTAGAAGATATGGAATTAAGTATCGCGCATATTTTCCTAGGTATCATATCTACCATGTCCAAACCATTACATTTGATGTCATCGACGAGATTCCTCCAGAGATTATTCATGTACCTGAGAAAAAAATGAATGTTAATGAGAAAATTCCTGATTTAACGGAAGGTATGATTGTTTCTGATAACTATTATGATGTTTCTTCATTAGTTATCAATACAGATTCATCAAGGGTTAATACAAATATCGTTGGAACATATCAAGTGATCATCCAAGTATCAGATCCTTCTGGAAACATGAGTTTTTATGAGAGTATTCTTCGTGTGATAGATCCGTTACCTCCTTTTATCACTCAGAATAAACCGATCATCATCAGTTGTTTTCAATCATTTTCATGGCAAGATTATTTCACAATTAAAGATAATGTGGACACAGTATTAAGTATCAGTATAGAAGATAGTGAGGTAAACTATGAAAAAATAGGAACTTACTTATTCCAGATAATTGTAGTTGATCGAAGTCATAATCAAACGATTGAAACCTTTGAAATTAAAATCCAAGATTTAGAAGCGCCTAAAATAATGATTAAGTCAAAACCACCGGATATTGATGTGTTTACAAATATTGATCGTATACTTTTAGAAAGTTATATTCTTGAGGTATCAGATAATTATGATGTTTTATCCATAAATGATGTCAACATGACACACGACATTGAATCTTCAGTTCTAGGAACATACAACATTTATTGTGAACTGAAGGATGCATCAGGAAATATAACGAACATAACAATACCTGTGAAAGTCTGTGATCATGAAAAACCCATCATACGATTGGTTAAACCATTAGAATTTGATGTGTTTTCAAATGAGCCACTATGGCTAGATTTTATGACATTTCATGATAATTATACAGATCAAGACCACTTAACATACAAAATAACAACTTCACCTAAAATGAATATTGTTGGAAAATACCCAATAACGATTGAAGTTATAGATAGTTCACTAAACAAAGCTATCTATCAAGATTATATTCATGTCATAGACTTCCAACCACCAACAATCAAACAACTCAATGAGATTATTATCACTGATTTTGAACAAAAAGATTACAGGTATTTTTTTGAACTTAGTGACCAATACGATAAACCTGAGAATATCGATTTTAGTTTGGATGACCATCAAGTGAATTATGATGTTGTAGGTACTTATGAGGCTCTAGCTATTGCTAGAGATCGATCAAATAATGAAACTATCTATCTTTTTGAAATATTTGTTATCGATATGATTGAACCAACACTTGAATTAAAAGAATCAACTATTTTTCATAACATTGGTGATGAAGCACTTGATTTCATTGATTTTATCCTGACATGCTCGGATAATTATGACGTTTTAACTATTGAAGATGTTGATATTTCATATGATATTAAGTGGAATGAAATAGGTAGATATATTATCAACTATTCATTATATGACTCATCAATGAATCGTATAATGAAAAACTTAGAAATCTTGATTGATGACAAAATCCCACCAGTGATTAAAACAACGGATCTATATATAAATAGGGGTGAGTTTTTTGATGAAATGATGGGGGTAGATGTCAGTGATAATGTAGATGTTTCTAGTGTGTTGGTTTATCCGAATTATATCGATACAAATCAACCAGGTAGTTATGTCATCACATACGTGGTTACTGATGTTAGGGGTAATTATGTAGTATTTGATCGAAACCTAATCATTCAGTCAATAACGGATTCTACTGAATTAATATCCTATGTTCCAGTGATCATCATCATAGTTATTGGGGGATGTGTTTTATATGTTTTGTATAAAAAGAGATAAGTCCTTTTCTTTGACAATCATCTTTAAATCACATATAATTATGACGTATATTTTCAATATAGAAAAGAAAAAGGAGAATACTATGGCAAACGTCTTAGTGGTTTACTGGAGCGGAACTGGTAATACCGAAATCATGGCAGAAAAGATTAAAGAAGGAATAGAAAACGCAGGTGAAACTGTTGATTTTAAAACTGTTGATCAAGTCGAACCAAGTGATGTCCTCAATTATGATAAAATAGCTTTTGGTTGTCCATCAATGGGTGTTGAAACACTAGAAGAAGATGAGTTTGAACCTTTCTTCGAAGGTGTCGAAGGTTCATTATCAGGTAAGAAAGTTGCATTATTTGGTTCTTACGGATGGGGTGAAGGTGAATGGATGGATGCATGGGTTGAACGTACAGTTGCTACTGGTGCACAGCTATTCGAAGAAGGTTTAAAGGTTAATTCAACACCATCATCTGAAGAAGAAGAAAAATGTGTTTCTTTCGGTGAAGGATTCGCAAAATTCTAAATCAAACAAGAAAATGCCTTCGGGCATTTTTTTCTAAAGAAAAATAGCAATTTTGACGTATAATAAGGGTAGGTGAGGCTATGTTTGGAACACTTTATCTTCAAAGCGCTTATACAATGCTACATAACACCATCCTTCTACCCAAGTTGGTTCAACTTGCTAAAGATGGTCATTATGATGTAGTTGCTTTAAGCGATACAAATTTACATGGTATGATCGAGCTTTTTCGTGAAACAAAAAAGCACCATTTAAAGCCAGTTTTAGGTCTTGTCATTAAGGTATCTCACGAATTTTCTGATACCGTTTTTTTCGTTTATGTGAAAAATAGCCAAGGCTACTTGAATCTACTTAAGCTTTCTTTAATTCAATCGGAAAAGGTGATTGACGATGACATATTATTTCAACATCAAGAAGGATTAATTTTTGTGACAGCTGGCATGCTATCTTATGTTGATCAAGCTATCGATCAGGATGATTTAGATCTTGCAAAAAGAACAACAATGTTTTATCAACAACA
>CAYJBI010000078.1:0-6737 GCA_964368345.1 uncultured Mariniplasma sp.
TTTCATTGTTTACTCGCCTAAATATACTTGCAATTTCGTTTTTATCACATATTGACAAAAGTGATGACTTTGTTATAATAGATATGCTGCTCAAGTTTTTATAATTTTGCGTTGACATGGGTTAAATAATTTAAAACATGAAAATGATTTTAAGGATATTTATATCCTTGAATAAGAACAAAAATGTAACGCTTTCATTTAAAAAAGACAAGAGATACGATGTAAAAAAAACAAAATGTAATATAATAGATTTAAGCGGTTTTTGAAAAGAGGAAAGAAACATGGATTTATTCAAAAAATGTTATCAATATGATACTGCGAAGAAGGCACGTGAAGCAGGGTATTATCCCTATTTTCATGAATTAACATCCAAGCAGGATACTGTCGTCCATATGGAAGGCAAAGAAATGATTATGATTGGTTCAAATAATTATCTCGGGTTGACATCACACCCTGAAGTTATTCAAGCTGCAGTTGATGCAACTCTTAAATATGGTACAGGTGTTTCAGGTTCTAGATTTTTAAATGGAACACTAAATCTACATAAAGTACTAGAAACCGAGTTAGCAGAATTCTTAAATAAAGAGGATTGTACGATCTTTTCAACGGGGTTTCAATCAAATTTAGGAATCATTTCAGCAATTGCAGGAAGAAATGATATTATCTTCTCAGATAAAGAAAATCATGCAAGTATTTATGATGGTATGAAATTAAGTTATGCTGAAGTTGTTCGTTTTGAACATTCTGATATGGAAGATTTAGAACAAAAGTTAGCGAAAGCTCCAGACACAAAAGGTAAACTCATTATTACTGATGGTGTTTTCTCAATGAGTGGGGATATTGCTAAACTTCCAGAAATCGTTTTGCTTGCGAAAAAATATGGCGCACGTGTTATGGTAGATGATGCCCATGGTTTAGGCGTTATGGGAGCATGTGGCAGAGGAACTGCAGAACATTTTGGCCTTGAAAAAGAAGTTGACATTATTATGGGAACATTCTCTAAGTCGCTTGCTTCGTTAGGTGGATATGTTGCTGCTGAAAAAGATGTTGTTGATTATATTAGACATAATTCTCGTCCTTATATTTTCTCAGCAGCTATTCCACCAGCTAATACAGCTGCAGCACTTCAAGCTCTTCGTATATTGAAAAGAGAGCCAGAACGTGTTCAAGCTTTAAATGATATTGCAGAGTATATGCGTCAAGGTCTTAAGTCTAAGGGATTAAAGATTAAAGATTCAAAAACACCCATTATCCCGATTTATACATTTATGCCTGTACGTACAATGGTTGCGTGTAATCAACTCTTTGAACAAGGGGTATATGTCAATCCAGTGTTACCACCAGCAACACCTATAGGTGAATGTTTAATACGTACAAGTTATACAGCGACTCATACAAAACAATTAATGGATGCTGCAATCGATAAAATAGTAGAAGTACTCAAAGGATTAGAGAACTTCGAGGAGTAGTTTAATGAAGGTTATTATTGTTACCGGTGCTTCATCAGGAATTGGATTACAAGTGGCAAGCTATCTTTCCACTCAAGGACACCATGTTTATGGGATTAGCCGTTCTAAAATTCATGAGAAGAGTGTCAAAGGGATCCAAGCTGATGTGACCGATTACGATCAACTTAAACAAAAGTACCAAGATATTTTTGATATTGAAGGTCGTATTGATGTTATTATCAATAACGCAGGATTTGGAATATCAGGAAGTATTGAGGATACATCAATCAAAGATGCCAATGAAATCATGAACGTGAATTTCATGGGTGTTTTTCATTCAACAAAAGCTGCATTACCTTTCTTAAGAGAATCGGGTGGCGGGAAAATCATTAATATGAGTTCTGTTGCAAGCAAACTAGCGATTCCTTTTCAAGCTTTTTATTCAAGTTCTAAAGCAGCGATTAATGCACTAAGCGAAGCTTTACATAATGAGGTATCTCCTATGGGAGTTCAAGTATGTGCGCTTATGCCTGGAGATATCAAAACGGGATTTACCAAAAATAGACATAAAAACGAATTTGATAGTCCAATTTATGAAAAACGTGTTGATAAATCTGTTGGTGTAATGGAAAATGATGAAAGAAATGGGATGGACCCAGAGATTGCTGCTAAAGTGATTTCACGTTTAATAAGAAAGAAACGCATGCCGCTTTATAAAACAATTGGTTTTAAATATAAGATATTTGTATTACTGCATAAAATATTACCAGCCAGATTTGCTAATTTTGTTGTAGGTGCAATTTATGGCTTTAAAAAGGACTAAACAATGATCAAAGAACAATATATTTTTCTAAAAGCAATCATGGCAGGTGTTTTTATAGGAATAGCAGGTTTAATCTATCTTTCAGTTTTAAATAAAACACTGGGAGCTATCTTATTTAGTTTTGGTCTTTTAATGGTCGTAACAAAAGGTTATTTTCTTTATACAGGTAAAGTAGGATATCTCCTGCCTTATTCCAAAGGAAATATAACCGTTTTAATCAAAACGCTTATAGGTAATCTTTTTGGGATTGGACTCATTGGAGTGCTCTTTCGCTTTTCTGGGCAAACAGATATTATCAATCAAGCGATATCAATCACTAGTTATAAGCTTGGTAATTTATGGTATGAGACACTTATTTTATCCATTTTTTGTGGCATGATGATGTATGTTGGTGTTCAAGGATTCAAGACAATGAAAATTGATTTGATGAAGGTCTTCATTGTCATATTAGCAGTTACCATCTTTATTCTCGCTAAATTTGAACATAGTATTGCTAATATGCTTTATTTCTTTGTTGGAAATACGTGGTCTTTTAAAGCAGTTCTTTACACAGTCATTTGGATTTTCGGTAATGGAATAGGTGCAGTTATCCTTAATTTGATTGAAACAAAGTTAGATAAATAACACCATAAATGGTGTATGATATGAATAAATGATTAAGAAATTTGCTTTTTTAGTTAATTCGTCCTATAATGACTTAAAAAGCAAAGGGGGGAAAATGATGAAAAATCCTCATTTGAAAAATTCTTTTTATAAACTTCAACAAGATTACAGTTTAGATATTATTCATGATGTTCTACTTGGAAAAAGCAATCGCATCATTTGTTATGCTGAGATTGAAGATCAGAAGAATGTCTTTTTATCCGTGATTTCAGGAACATTTGATATTATCGGACTTAAAGATGAACCAGTCATTCGATATAATGATCTTTTAAAATATTATGACACAAACAATAAGTATGCTGAAGTAGCAAGTGTTGAAAAACATGTAGATTATATATTTGAAAGAGCGTATAGTTTCAAAAACGAGTCTTCTTGGACAATGCCTATTATCACAGATAAAAGAAGATGGATAACATTTGATATAATGCCGATTGAAAAAACGGATAAAGTTGTAATTATTTTTATTAGCGAAGTCACAGAAAATATGAATACTGAAGAATTAAATTATGAAAAATCACATCGTGATTCATTAACGGGTTTATTCAATAAGTATACGTTAGATTATCATTATGGTGAACGTTACATGTGGCCAGATTTTCATGTACTCTACTTAGATATTGATGATTTTAAACCTGTAAATGATACTTTCGGACACGGTGTGGGTAATGATTATTTAAGAGCATTTGCAGGAGTTCTTAAAAGATATCAGTCAGGATATAATTGTTTTTATCGCTTAGGCGGTGATGAATTTGTCGGTCTCTTTTGGGAATCGGACGAACGAATCAAAGAAATTGCAGAATTAATTGTTCAAGAAACAAATAAATTATTATTTGCACCTGATCAAAAAGGAATTACTGTATCGATTGGCATTATGAAAGCAACCAAACGTCATGATTTAATTAGAAAAGCTGATCAAGTGTTATATGATGTTAAGAGTAAAGGTAAAAACCAGTATGTTTATGTTATTGAACCATAAGCCATCTTTAGATGGTTTTTTTTGTCAATTTTCATGGTAAAATCTATACAAATGAATGATTTTGGGGGTAAAAATGAAAAAACTATTTATACTACTTATCTTCTTTTTCATACCTATCTTTTCCGTTTCAGCAATGGAAAAAAGATCAGATGATGGTATCGAAGTCATCATGGTCTTAGATAATGGTTCATATGACATACCTGAAGGCTTATATATTGATCTTCTTGTTAAAGCTGAAGATGTTAGAAATGATATTAATGAAGAAATAAGTCCACTTTATATAGATATGTTTAGTCACATTGAGAATATCGATTATTTGACAAATGAAGATACAACGTGGATAAGTTACTTGGCTTATGTTAAGGATGCTAGTTTTAATTTGTTAGATGATCATCACATGATATTTGCAGGTGATTCTTATGTGTATTATGACTATACAGAATATAAAATTATTTGTTTTAACGAAATGGGAGATACGGTTTATATATCAGAACCTATTTTGAATCATACACCTAATGAGGATGAAGTTCGTTATGGGCTTTTAGAGTTTTATGCGAATGAACCTTATCATTTAGAAAATTCGTATGAAATAAGACCAACATCAGGGAGTCGTATTTTCTATCAAGTTCTTATGGTTCTTTTGGGTTATTTTAGTATTTCAGTTATTTTAGGTGTTGTTGTATTTACTATAGGAATGATCAAACATATAAGAAGACGTAGATTACTTTCATAGAGGTAACGATATATGAAGAAAATCAGTTTGAAGATGATGATTTTTAAATTTTTTTGTTTATGTTTAATTATATGTTTGTTGCCTGCATTTGATATTCATGCAACTCCTCCACAAGCGGTTCCTGGGATTGCAATTCATATTGTATCTGAAGAGTGTAGTAGTGATGAATTTACTTCAGGGTATATTGACCTACTAGTAAAAAGAGAAGATATCAAAAACCCCATATTAAGTTCACCGAGTCCACTTTTTCTTTCTTTATTTCCTGAGGTTGAGCATATTGATTATTTAGGAGTTGATGATACAGAATGGACGAGTTATTTAGCGTATGTCTCTTACGCACATGTGGAATCCTATGGATCATGTTATGTCATTTTTGCAGCAGAACTTGATGACTATTTAAACTATAGTGAAGTTAAGATTGTATTTTTTAATAACTTTGGAGAAACGCTCTACATATCAGATGCTATCGAATTAGAATATCCTGATAAACATGAAGGACGTTATGGGGAAATTCAATTTCACGCAAAAGAACCATATTCAATCGAAAATAACTACAGTATTAGTGGCAGTTTATGGTTTATCATCGTGATTTTCATTTTCTTAAGGATTTTTCCTTTTGTGATCCTTATGATCTTCATGTTCTATGTCATTAAAATCATAATCAAAAGAAAAAGCATATAAATTCATTATTAAATATCACATAAAACATCTAAATATTCACAGGTAAGCATAAGACACGTATCCAGTCGTGTCATTTTATCTTTTTTATCCCTTTTTTTGCTCAAAAATGTTGACATCATGAACTATTCGTTATATAATAAACACGCTGCGTAAAAAGCGCAAATATCGAACAAAGCGATGGCTTTATTAAGCCCTGAAGATTTTGTAAATCAAAAAAAGAAACACATGGATATGTGTTAAAAGAAAGGAGATCTACAAATGCCAACAATTTCGCAACTTGTTAAAAATGGAAGAACGGACAAAAAGTACAAATCAAAGTCACCTGCACTCGGCTATGGCTTCAATAGTTTACAGAAGCAAGAGTCTGATTACAGTTCACCACAAAAACGTGGGGTTTGCACCCGTGTTACAACAATGACACCAAAGAAACCAAACTCAGCTTTACGTAAATATGCCCGCGTTCGTTTGAGCAACCAAACTGAAGTGACAGCATATATTCCAGGTATCGGTCATTCACTCCAAGAACATAGCGTCGTGCTAATTCGTGGTGGTCGTGTTAAAGACCTTCCAGGGATACGTTATCACATCGTACGCGGTACACTTGACACATCTGGTGTTGCTAACCGCAAACAAAGTCGTTCAAAATACGGTGCAAAACGTCCAAAGGCTGGAGCAACCGGTAAACCAGGCGCAAAACCTGTAGGAAAGAAATAAAATAATTAAACATTAACTGATCACAAGAAAGGAAGAAGGTGAACTCATGCCACGTAAAGGACATATCGTAAAACGCGACGTTTTACCAGATCCAATATACCAATCAAAGCTTGTTACTCGAGTCGTCAACACCATTATGGAAGACGGTAAAAAGGGTACAGCTCAAGGCATTCTATATGGAGCGTTCAATCGTATAAAAGAAGTAACTGGACGCGAACCAATTGATGTATTCAATGAAGCAATGGCCAACATTATGCCTGTCATCGAAGTTCGTTCACGCCGTATCGGCGGACAAAACTATCAGGTTCCAACTGAAGTTAGACCTGTAAGAAAAACTGCATTAGGATTGAGATGGTTAGTAAGCTACGCTCGTTTGCGTAACGAAAAAACCATGGAAGAAAAATTAGCGAAAGAAATCGTTGACGCATCTCAAGGTTTAGGTGCGGCAGTGAAGAAACGTGAAGACGTACACCGCATGGCTGAAGCAAATAAAGCATTTGCTCACTATCGCTGGTAAGTAAGGAGTAAATTATGCCACGTGTATTCCCATTAGAAAAAGTCCGCAATATCGGCATTATGGCCCATATCGATGCGGGTAAAACAACTACGACTGAGAGAATTCTTTACCATACAGGTAAAATTCATAAGGTCGGTGAGGTTCACGATGGTGCTGCTACAATGGACTGGATGGAACAAGAA
>CAYJBI010000079.1:0-6708 GCA_964368345.1 uncultured Mariniplasma sp.
CAGTAACTTGATCTGTTTGTCCATATTTACGATATGTCACTTGTTTTTCTTGTTTTTCATTATCACCTAAAACTAATGAGTATGGAACTTTCATCGTTTGAGTTTCACGAATCTTGTAACCTAGTTTTTCTTCTCTTAAGTCACTTTCAACTCTAATTCCTGCCTTCATTAAGGCTTCATGAATTTCAAAAACATAGTCTTTGTGAAGCATCACATTCACGGGTAACACTTTAACTTGAACAGGTGCCAACCAGAATGGGAAAGCTCCTTTATATTCTTCAATTAAATAAGCAACAAATCTTTCCATGGTTGAGACAATGCCACGATGAATAACAACAGGACGATAAATATTTTTCCCATCTTCTCCCACATATGTTAAATCAAAACGCTGTGGTAATAAGAAGTCAATTTGGATTGTTGATAATGTTTCAGCATTACCAAGAGCGGTTTTAACTTGAACGTCTAATTTTGGACCATAGAATGCTGCTTCACCGACTGCTTCATAATATTTAAGTCCAATATCATCCATCGCTTCTTTTAACATCTTTTCTGCTTCATTCCACATATCATCATCTGGGAAATACTTATGTGTATCCTTTGGGTCACGATAGCTTAATCTAAATTCATAATCAGTAATCTTGAAGTCTTCATATACAGCAAGCATTAATTCAACTGTACGTTTAAATTCATCTTTAATCTGATCTGGACGAACAAAGATATGTGCATCATTTAATGTCATTTCACGAACACGCTGTAGACCCGATAACGCACCACTCTTCTCATAACGATGCATCATACCAAGTTCTGCAATACGTAATGGTAATTCACGATAACTATGAACATCATTTTTATAGATAATCATATGATGTGGACAGTTCATTGGACGAATAACAAGCATTTCACCATCACCCATATCCATTGGAGGAAACATTGAATCTTGATAGTGATCCCAGTGACCAGAAGTTTTATATAAATCGACATTGGCTAAAATGGGTGTATAAACATGTAAATAGCCTAATGATAGTTCTTTATCAGTGATATAACGTTCAATCACACGGCGAACGGTTGCTCCTTTGGGTAACCAGAAAGGAAGGCCTGCACCTACTTCTTTTGAAATTAAGAAAAGATCTAATTCTTTACCAAGTTTTCGATGATCTCTTTGTTTTCTTTCTTCAAGAAGTAAAAGATGTTGGTCTAAATCTTTTTTAGATAAAAAGGATGTTCCATAGACACGTACAAGCATTTTATTATTTGAATTTCCACGCCAATAAGCACCTGCAATATTAAGTAATTTAAAATGCTTTAAATACTTCGTTGATAAAACATGCCCACCACGGCATAAATCTGTGAACTCTCCTTGGCTATAGACTGTTAAACCATCATTTTTGAACTCTTCAATAAGTTCTAATTTATATGGGTCATTCTTAAAAATTACCTTTGCTTCTTCATAGCTAACTTCTTTTCTTTCAATCTTAAAATCTTGATGAGCTAATTCTAGCATCATTTTTTCAATCTTTGGAAGATCTTCATCAGTCACTTTATCATCACCAAAATCGACATCATAATAGAATCCTTCTTCGATTGCTGGTCCAACACCAAAACATGCATGTGGATACATACGTTTAATAGCTTGAGCCAAAAGATGTGCAGTGCTATGGTTAACAACATCAAGAATACGAGAATCTTTCTCCGTAAGAATCTCAATTAATCCATCTTCTTCAAGTTTTCTAGTTAACTCGACATAATTTTTGTTAAATACAGCTGCTAAAGCTTTTTTAACAAGCCCACTTGAAATACTTTCTGCAACCTCAAGTGCACGAATCCCTTTAGGATAGGATTTTATACTTCCATCTGGAAAAGTTAATTGAATCATATGTTTTCACTCCTTCTATAAATAAAAAAACGCCCTTATGCTAAGGGCGCTAATCTGCGTGGTACCACCTTAGTTCTAGCAATGCTAGCACTCGTCATATCTTTAACGGGATGAACCGGGCACATCTTTCGAGGCCAACTCAGAGGTAGTAACTTATCATTCGCAGCTTTCACCATCCTGCGTCGCTAAATGTGACTTTGTCTTGTCCTCATCATCGTTCTATCATTCATTATATCACTAAAACAAAGATTTGCAAGCCCTATCTTTCAGGGTATTGTTCAGAAGATAATCTCACATAGGTCATTAAATCTTTAATACGTTGAATGAGTCTTGCTGCTTTTACACGATTCGTTTCATCTTTATTGACAGTCATCACATCAACCAAACCAACATACTCATAATTTGATGACATAAATACAGGTAGTTTTGCTGATAAACGATATTGTACAATCGGTACTAGAACTTCATCTCGAAACCAAGGTGTCATGTTTTCTCCACCCACATCATCCATCATTAAAATATCTGCCTGTTTTAACTGATTAATACGTTCCTCCATATTTCCTTCATTCATTCCTTGACGAATCGAACGAACAAGATCAGGCATATAGACGAAAAGTACAGTCATATTTTTTTCAGCAAGAGCTTGAGCGATTGCTGATAAAAGATAACTTTTTCCTGTTGCATATTTGCCAAAGATATAAAGTCCTTTAACATAATGATCTCTTCTGTAATTTTCTACAAAATCAAGTGCTAAACGATGTGCTTTTTCTCTTTCTTCATTAAATACTTCAAAACGAGATAATGAAGCATCCTGAATATAGATTTCACTATCGTAGAATTTTAAATGTTTCCGAATACGATTTTTCTTAAGTTCCATTTCTTTTTCTTTTGTAGGCTCATAAACAATTTCAACATAAGGATCGGTTCTTAATACAGGACGATAACCATTGACAATCGTTTTTTGATCACGGTCTTGTAAATAGACGTATACTTTGTAAATGTCAACATCACTAATCCTAAGATTTCTTGTTTCTGGATCAGTTAAAACAACTTTCTTCATTTCGTCCAACGTCATGATTATCCCTCCATTTTAGCGAGTTCTTGGATATATTCATCCATCCAATCAGGCTCTTTAGCACTGACGCGTTCACTCTTTTTACGGGTTTCATACTGTGTTTCAAGACTTGATGAGTGCTTAATTGCATCTTCAGTGGTCTGTACACCTTTGTTGAGCCAATCATGAAGCACTTTCTCCATGTAATTGATATTAGGTAAAACACCATCTTTATGCTTTAAGACAAGCATGAGAATGACGTTAATAATTCCTGGTTCAACAGCATTTCTTTCTAATAATTGTGTAGCTGTTTGTAAAGCTAAACCATGTTGATCTGTTTTTGCATATTTTTGAATAATCACCTGTGGTGCAACCTGATCAATCATAGTTGGTGAAGATTCTTTTCTTTTAACTGTTAATAACTGATGCTTTTGTTCATAGTGTTGTTTTGCTTTTAAATTGAGTTGTGCAAAGGTTACCATTTTATTTGATCGACTTGATGCTTCATAGATTGCAACCATATCTGGAACATCAAACTGATAAACAAAAGCTATTTTATTGATCTGATCTTTAAATTTCTCAGTCAATAACTGTGATGTTTTTAGTCGTTCAGGTAAATGTTCAATAAATGATTCATAATTAAATTTATAATTTAAATGTGATCCTCCATTCGATGTTCTTCCTTGAAGTGGATGAGATACAGATAATAAATTCAAACTCTTAAATTCATAAAGTTCATCAAATGATTTTGTAATGTTCTCATATCCATCTAAAGATAAAACCTCTATTTTAAAAATTTCAGTGAGTAAAACCACATTTTTTTCACCAATTTCTGATTGTAAGTATGAACCAAAAATGGTATCAACTAAAAAGCTTCTAGCAGTTAGTGGCGCTTTCATTTGATAGATATACTCATCATCTTTTTGATAGACAACTAAAAGATTTAATGCTTCAAGTTTATTTCTCATCTTAAGAAAATCAATTTGTTTAAGATTCAGTAAATCAAAAAGTTCAGCATGTGTATATGCAGATCGATTTGTTTTATTCACGAGTTGATAGAGCGTTGTATAAAGCGCATGTGCTTCAAGTCCCATCAAAGGTTGATAAAGAAGAGCGAGCACTTTAAAATCGGCTGCTGATAAATCGGTTTGTGATTGAATTTTAAACAAACTACTATTTTTCATTTTTCACACATTTAAGAAAGCGAATAACACTTTTTTTTAAACTTAGAATATCTTTCGTGTTATCTAAGATGACATCTGCATATGCTTTCTTTTCCTCCATTGACATTTGACTTTGGATTTTTACAAGAGCTTCATTTTCATTAATTTGATCTCGTTTCATCAATCTTTTAATCTGTGTTTCTTGATCGACATAAACAAGTATTACTTGATCGACAAATCGTTGATAACCCACTTCAATTAAAAGTGGCATATCAATGATCATCATAAATGCATTTTGAAATTTCTTTTTTTCTTCATCTATTCTAGAAAATACTCTTGGATGTATAATTTGATTCAGTTTATTTCTTTGTTCTTTATCTTTGAAAATGATTTTAGACAACTCATTTTTCAAATACAAAGAATTGGATATACCAAAAACTTGTTCAATTTCTTTAACCATCTCAACATCATGTTCCCATAAGGATTTAACAATTAGATCACTATCAATGACTGGAATGCCTTCATCTTTAAAGAAATTGGAGACGGTAGTTTTACCACTCGCTATACCTCCAGTTAATCCAATAAGTAATGGTTTATCTCTGACAATTTGGACAGACATAGGTTCCACGTCCCTTAACCTTTATTTTTATAATTCTTTGTCCACAAATAGGACAAGGATCTCCATGTTTTGTATGAACAGATAATTCGTTTTGAAATCTACCATGTACACCATCTAGAACTTCAAATGTTCTTATGGTTGTTCCGCCCTGTAAGATAGCTTCTTTTAAAACCCACCTAGCAGCATCAACTATTCTTATTGCTTCCTCTTTTGATATGGATAAGGATTTTCTTTCAGGATGAATCTTAGCTTTGTATAAGGTTTCATCAACATAAATATTTCCTAGACCACTTATTATCTTTTGATCAAGCATTGCAGCTTTAATTTCTATGTTTTTTGATTTGATTTTGTTGTAGAAATCCTCATAAGATATTTGACTAGGTTCTAAACCTAAACTAGAAAGCGGATAAGACGTTTTATAATCGTTTAATGGAATTAAATGCATCGTTCCAAATTTTCTGACATCATGATATCTGAGTTCCCTTTGATCTGATAAATGAAAGATGAGATGTTCATGTTTAGATATAGCATCGTCATGATGTTTTATATAAAATCTACCTTCCATTCGTAGATGAATGATCAGAGCATCCTCATCTAAAATGAAAATCAAATACTTACCCATACGTTCGAATCGTCGAACGGTTTGATCTTTAATCTTTGAGCAAAATAAATCTTGATCCATATGAATTATCTTAGGATATTTAATATCAACAGAGATGATTTTTAAATTTAAGATCAATTGCTCAAGTGTTCGTCTGACCGTTTCAACTTCTGGTAGCTCTGGCATATAGACACCTACTTTAAGTCATACCATGTGGGTCCAAGATCGCAAGAAGTCTTAAGTTCTACTTTAAGTTTGATTGCATGTCCCATCATTTGAGGTACAATTTCTTTCATCTCTTCAATTTCATCTTCAGGAACTTCTAAAATTAATTCATCGTGTACTTGAAGTAAAATTCGGGATTTCTTTTTATGTTCTTTAAGATAGCGATATAAATCAACCATAGCTTTCTTTAAGATGTCTGCAGCACTTCCTTGAATCGGAGCGTTAAGTGCAGTTCTTTCACCAAAAGCACGTTGGGTAAATACAGGTGATTTAAGCTCTGGAATGTATCTTCTTCGTTTCATGATTGTTTCAACATAATCATGTTCTTTTGCAAACTTAACGATATCTTCCATGTATGTTTTAATCTCAGGATAGATTGATAAATAACGGTCAATAAATGCTTGAGCTTCCTTAGGAGTCACCTTAATATCCTCAGATAAACTCCAAGCTCCAATCCCATAGATGATGCCAAAGTTAACAGCTTTTGCTGCTCTTCTTTGATCTGATGTTACCTCTTCAACGTGGAAAACATCTTGTGCAGTTTTTGTGTGAATATCAAGCCCTTGATTAAAGGCTTCAATTAAAGCTTTTACAGATGCCATCGAGGCTAAAACACGAAGTTCGATTTGGGAATAATCTGCACCTAAAAACACATGGTTTTTTTCAGGAACAAAAAGTTTTCTAATCTGTCTTCCTTCTTCCGTACGAATGGGAATATTTTGAAGATTAGGGTCTAATGATGATAATCTTCCTGTTGTTGTCAGTGCTTGCATATAAATGGTATGTACTTTGCCATCATCAAAGAGATTATTCTTTAATCCTTCAATATAAGTTGAATAAAGTTTTGTTAATTGTCGATAATCTAAAATGAGATTAATAATTGGATGATGATTCTTCAGTTCATTCAAAACCTCTGCAGATGTCGAATATCCTGTTTTAGTCTTTTTCCCATTTGGAAGATTTAACTTATCAAATAAAACTTCACCCATCTGTTTTGGTGAACTAATATTAAATCTTTCACCTGCTAAATCAATAATTTCTTCTTCAATCTTTAAAATACGTTCTTGTAGATTTATTGATTGTTTTTGTAATTCTTCATAATCGACATGAAGTCCTTGATATTCCATATCTCCTAAAACTTCAGATAATGGAATTTCAAGATCTGTTAATAAC
>CAYJBI010000080.1:0-6652 GCA_964368345.1 uncultured Mariniplasma sp.
ACCTACGACCTGCTGATTACGAGACAGCTGCTCTACCACCTGAGCTATTTCGGCAAAAAATACTTTTTCTTCACCCTAGGATGCGCATAAATACTTAACGCTTCCTTACATGTTTCAATTACAACACTACCCTTACATGCAAATTCACCATCTGCATTCCAATCAACATTAGAACTTGTTTCTATTTCAAAACGATGACTTGCTAAATGTAAATCTTCTCTTAATTTTTTACCACCTCTAATAAAAGATGATAAAAGTCTAAAACGCCAAAATGATTTACCGCGCTTAAACAATCTGAGTTCAAATAATCCATCATTTAAATATGAATGTGAAAAATTAATCAAACGCATACCACCAACACGATTTGAACTTAATCCTAAAATCATCGCGCATTCTAAAGACTCTTGTTTCCCATCATACTTAATTCTAACAGGATATCTGTACTCATTTGATAAATCTTTAACAGCTGCGATCATATAAGCAATATAACCATACTTTTTGATATGTCTTCTGGATACATCATAACTGATTTTTGTTAAAAGACCGGATGCTGCTGTATAAAAGAAATATTGGTTATTTATCTTATTCACATCAATGAGTGCTGGAACATCATTCATATAAATCTTTAAGCTTCTTTTGATGTTTTTGTTTATTCCTAAGATAGCTGCTGTATCATTTGCTGTACCGCTGGGTAAAAGCCCTAATGCTGGCTTAATCGGAGATCTCATCACACCGTTTAAGACTTCATTAGCTGTTCCATCGCCACCTGCTACCAAAAAAACATCATAATTTTTAGCTTCTTCATAAGCAACTCGTTCGAGATCTTTTGCTGCTTTTGATTCATAAACTGTAAGCGTATGATGTGACTTTTCAAAGATTCTTTTGATAAGTGGTAAATTGATCTTGAAATTACCTCTACCACTGACTGGATTATACATCAACAAATATTTCATTTATCATTTAACCTCTGAAATTATTTTAACACACTATAAAACTAAAAAAAAGAAAGCATAGATATAAAAGTGACGCCAGAAGCGTCACATTCATACATTATTTATTATAAAACCATAAAATTGTGTTCAAAGAAATATTCGATTAATTTCTTTCTTGTTACAATACCAATAAATTTATCATTTTGGTCAAGAACAGGAACAAAGTTCTCATTCTTAGCTTTTGATAATAACAGTGGCATTGTCGCATTCACACTGATAGCTTCATAATCTCTGTGGCGCTTAATATCCGATACATGTAATTTTTCCATCTCATTCTCATTAAGACAATCAAGGTTTTTTAGAACGAAGTGAAGAATATCACCTTCAGTTAATGTACCTACATAATTACTCGTTCGATCAATCACAGGAATGGATGTGAACCGATGTTTCGTCATGGTTTCTAAAGCGGATTTAAGTGTCTCATCATTGAATAACAAAATCACTTCATGTGTTGGTTTCAAAAAAGATAATACGTTCATACATTCACTTCCTATCTTTCATCATTCTATCTATATTATACACTATTTTTATTTTTTTCTATCAAACATTAAAACCCTAATAATCTTATAAAAAAGAGGGCTAAGCCCTCAATCTTACATATGTATAGGTTTATCAACGGCACCATGTGCAGCTTCCATAATGATTTCTGATAATGTGGGGTGTGGATGAATAGTATGCGCAATTTCATGTGCTGTACCTTCTAAAGTCATCGTAACACCAAGTTCAGCTATTAAATCTGAAGCTCCATATGATAGAATATGTGCGCCTAATATTTCCTTATGTTTTTCAGAAACAATAAGTTTAACAAAACCATCTTTCTCATTATCTGCTAAAGCTTTACCACTTGCTTGTAGTGGAAATGTTGAAACCTTATAAGGCAATCCTTTTTCTTTAACTTCTTTTTCTGTTAAACCAACTGATGCAACTTCAGGTGATCCATAAACTGCATTAGGGACACGGTCATAACGCATTTTAGCATCTTTTTTACCCATAATGTATTCAGCAGCGACTAATCCTTCTGCAGAAGCTACATGAGCAAGCATGTATTTCCCATTTAAGTCACCTATCGCATAAACACCTTTGACACTTGTCATTAAATGTTCATCTGTTACAACGGCTTGTCGGTCCATCTTAAGATTTAAAACCTCAAGACCATGTGAATTAGGACGCATGCCAACAGAAACTAAAACTGTATCTGCTGTTATTTTTTCTTCCTTACCATCAAGAACATAGGTTACTTCAGTATCATTAACTGCTTTAACTTCAGCATTAACATAAATCTTAATACCATCACGTTTTAAAATACGTTGATACTGAGTTCTAATATCATCATCCATCATCGGTAATATACCATCAAGTTTTTCTATAATGGTAACTTCAGATCCTAATGATGAGAAAATCGTAGCAAACTCAACACCAATGACTCCTCCACCAATAATGACTAATTTCTTAGGTGCATCATTAATCTGTAATAGTTCTCTCGATGTCACTGCAATTTTCTTTTCATAAGCTTCTTTTAAACCAGGAATCGGTGGAATAATTGGAGATGCACCAGTTGCTAAAATCAGATTTTTTGTTTCAATAACTTCACCATTCACTTCAATTTGAGTAGGTGAAATCACTTTACCAAAACCTGAAATAACTATAACACCATTTTTCTTTAATAATCCAGCTACTCCAGTGGTTAGTCTTTTAACAACTGAATCTTTACGCTTTAACATTAACGACCAATCATATGAAAATTCACCATTTAAAACAACTCCATACTCCAGTGCATGTTTCATTGTTTTATAAACTTTTGCGTTTTTTAACAATGTTTTTGTTGGAATACATCCATGATTTAAACAAATGCCACCTACAACTTCTTTTTCAATCAAGGCTACCTTTGCTCCAAGTTGAGCTGCTTTTATAGCTGCTACATAACCGCCAGGTCCGCCTCCTAAAACAACAATATCAAATGTCATCAACGAAATCACCTCAACTTAATAGTAACATCATTGGGTCATTTAATAAAGACTTAATATGATTTAAAAATCTTCCTGCTTCTGCTCCATCAATGACACGATGATCAACAGCCAATGAAAGTGGTAAGACATAAGCAATCTTTATCTCATGATCAACAACTACAGCTTTTTGAGAAATCTTACCTACACCTAATATAGCAACCTCTGGATGCGGAATAATAGGTGTTCCATATGCAACATCAGCTGCACCAAAATTAGTGATAGAGAACGTCGCATTTTGAAGTTGTGCTAACTGAACAGTTCTTGCAATGGTTTGATCAGCAACACTTCTTAATTCACTTGCAAGTTCTAAAATACTCTTTTTATCTGCATCTTTAATATTGGGGACAATTAAACCATCTTTTGTATCAACAGCCATGCCAATATGATAGAACTTCTTTAAAATCATACGATCATTTTCATGATCAAATGATGCATTAAAGTTAGGGAACTTCTTCAACGCTAAGACAACTGCTTTCATGATAAACGCCATATATGTTAGTTTGATATTTTGTGCTGCAGCTTGTTCTTTTACTTTATTTCTTAAATCGACGAGTTTATCAACAATAATTTCGTCCATTAAAACAGTGTGTGGAATAACTTGTTTTGATAAAGTCATGCTCTTCACAATTGCTTTTCTTAACTTCGTAATTTCAACGATTTCAACATCACCTTGTGTGTTAATAGAAACCTTAGGAATGTTTATTTGAAGTTCTTTATTCGATGACTGATTCTTTTGTTCGTATGTCTTTTGAATATCTTCTTTCAAGACTCGACCAAGTTCACCACTACCCTTAATTTGATGGATATCTAAACCTAAATCTTTAGCCATTTGACGTGCAACTGGTGTCGCTAATGCTTTAGTTGAAACCTCTTTTTGACTATTGGATGCATGTTCAGATGATGAAGCCATGACTTCTTCAGAAACTTCAATTTGTCCGATAACACCAGGAGCGGCTTTACCCTCAGAGATTGCTTCTTTTTTAGGTTCTTCTTTTTTAGGTTCAGAAGTACTACCATCATTGATTGATACAATGACCTGACCAACATGAATGGTATCTCCTTCTTTAGCTCCTAAAGATGAAATAATGCCATCCACTGGAGAAGGAAGTTCAGCATTTACTTTATCAGTTTCAACAACGACTAAAGTTTCTCCTTCTTTAACCTTATCTCCAACCTTAAAAAACCATTTTAATATTTTACCTTCGTGAATACCTTCACCGATATCTGCAAACTTAAAATCATACATAATATTTCCTCCTTAGAATTTAGCTACTTTTTTAATTTCAGCAGCAATTCTTTCTGGCTGAACGAAATGATAGTTCTCACCTTTTGCAAGTGGTACTGTAATATCAAAACCAGTCACACGTGCTGGTGCAGCCTCTAGATGTAAGAACGCTTTTTCATTCACTAATGAAATAAGCTCTGAACCTGGGCCATAAGTCTTCACTGCTTCTTGTACAACAACGAATCGGCCTGTTTTTTTAACTGAATTAATCATAGTTTCTTCATCAATTGGATTAATCGTTCTTAAATCGATTAATTCAATACTGATGTTATCATCTTCTAATAACTTCATTGCTTTTTCGACTTCACGAACGATAGCTCCCCATGCAACAACCGTTACATCAGTTCCTTCTTTAACAACCTTCGCTTTTCCAATAGGAATACGATACATGTCTTCAGGAACTTCTTGTTTACCCGAACGATAAATACGCTTAGGTTCCATAAAAATAACAGGATCTGGATCTTCAATTGCTGAAATTAATAAGCCTTTAGCATCATAAGGTGTTGAAGGAATAACAACCTTCAACCCTGGAATATGTCCAAGGAGTGTTTCAACAGATTCAGAGTGGTGTTCTAATGCACGAATCCCACCACCGACTGGAAATCTAACAACAATGGGTAAACCATGTCTACCGCGTGTACGATTTCTATATCTTGCCATATGTGTCACCATTTCGGTATACCCTGGAAATATAAAACCATCAAATTGAATTTCTGCAACTGGAAGTAATCCATTAATAGCCATACCAATTGCACCACCTGTAATTGCAGCTTCTGCAATCGGTGTATCAAAGACACGATCAACACCATACTTCTTTTGTAGACCAGCGGTTACTCTAAACACGCCACCTTCAAATCCAGTATCTTCTCCAAAAACGACAACACGTGAATCCTCTGCCATTTTTTGATCTAATGCTTGATTAATTGCTTCTAAAAGTGTTAAAACAGCCATGTTTATTTACCCTCCTTTTCTGCTAAGAATTTCTTCATGTATTCATATTGTTCAGTTAATTGAGGTGTCATTTCTTTATAGGTGTATTGGAAGATATCGATTAAATCTTCATCTCCAGATTGTTCAACCTTTTTAAATGTTTCACCCACATAGTGATTATTTTCTTCATCAAGTTTTTCATCTTCTTCTAAAGTCCAATAACCTTTATCGATTAAATACTTCTTGAATCGAATCATTGGATCTTTTAATTCCCATTCCTTCACTTCTTCATCTTTACGATAAATAGTTGGATCATCTGAAGTTGTATGTGCGCCTAAGCGATAAGTTACAGCTTCAATTAATACAGGTCCATTTCCAGCACGTGCATAATCAACTGCTGCTTTTGTTGCTACATACATTGCTAAAACATCATTTCCATCAACTTGAATTCCTGGAATACCAAAAGCGACTGCTTTTTGTGCTAATGTTTCAGCTTTTGTTGCTTTTGATCTTGGTGTTGAAATAGCCCATTGGTTATTTTGAATAACAACAACAAGAGGTGCATTATACGTTGCAGCAAAATTTAAACCTTCATAGAATTCACCATGAGAAGTCCCACCATCACCTATCGTAGCAATCGTTACTTCATTCTTTTTTAATACCTTAGATGCATAAGCAAGCCCTGCACCATGGTTAATCTGAGAACCAATGATGACATTGACTGGAAGAACTCTCACATCTTCATCAAAATGGTTACCCCATTCATTCCCATACCAATATAGATATATCTGTTCAAGTTTAACACCACGATAAAGCATTGCATTTAATTCTCTAAATGCAGGTGATAGCCAATCTTGTGGTTCAAGTGCAGCCATTGCTCCAACTTGAGCAGCTTCTTGACCTTTATTTGGTGGATAAGTGAGCATTCTACCTTGTCTTTGATATTGTAGGGCTTTTATATCGGCAACACGTCCTAAAGCCATCGTTTTGTACATTTTTAGAAGCGTTTCTTTATCTAATTTAGGTTCTAAGTCAGGTGTTACAACCTTACCTTTAGCATCTAATATTTGAAGTTGCTTCTTCTTAAGCGGATCATAGTTTTTAAATAACATGATAATTTCCTCCTTGTTTTGCAACTTCATTATACTTGATGGAAGAAGTTAATTCAAAAGCTTTGCTTATAGCGAAATGTTTACTATTTATATAAAGTTCAATTTAAATATATAATGGCTTTACAAAGACCAAAACAACACATTTGCTCAGAAAACATCATTTAAGTTATTTGGATTAAAAAAAGGAATTCAATTGCTTGAATTCCTAATCAATTAACGTTTTTCTAAGTTCTTTTGAAGGATTAAAACCATTTCTCTAAGTGTTTTTGCTGCAACTGCAGTTGAAGCTCCAGAAGGGTCTAACATCGGTGCTAATTCAACAAAGTC
>CAYJBI010000081.1:0-6585 GCA_964368345.1 uncultured Mariniplasma sp.
GTTTATTATATCAAATAAGTGGTCATTTAATAAAGATGTAAGAAGTATTTATTTCATTATTGAAAAAAATGTTCAATAATGACGATAAATGCTTTCTAAAAACTACAAACAGAATGCCTACTTAAAAGTAACCTATAAAAAGAAAACAGGATTATAATGAACCCTGTTTATGAAATACACATGATTAACTCTTAATAACATCAACAATCTTGTTAATCTTATTCTTAGCTTCTTTAATTCCTTTATTGATATCTTGATTAAGTTTATATGCTGGGTTAACCTTAAATGTTAGAATGACACCACAGTTTGGTGTACTAATCGCATTGATAAAGTCCCACCCTTCTTTTTCATTGGCTGTAATAAGTTCAATCATTTTATCAGCTCTTTTTTGAATGTTCCATGTTCTTTTAATAACTTCAGTTTTATACATTTTTTTATTCCTCCCTTATATATCTATTTTACTCTTTATTCTTCATTTAGTAACACATGTCTAATTCTTATCAAATAAGTTAATTTCTGTTATACCCAAACTTTCTTGTTAGTAAAACTTCTTTCCAATGGTTCTCTCTTTCAAAGATGTAGAGATCGCTTGTGTTTAAGTTAGATATTTCAAGTATTGAGTATTGAAAGTTTGTTTGATAATGATTATCCTTCTCTATCAATAAAGCTTTTAGTTCTTTATTTTCACCATGCCCGTTTTTTGCATATTCACTCCATCTTTGCCAAATGGCATCTTCACCATATGCACTACCAACATATTGTTTTCCTGTTTTAACATCGATAATTAAATAAATTCCTTTAGCTTTTGTTAATGCATTTTTCCATGTGGGTATTTCTTGATTGATAATTGTTTTTAAGATCTCAAAACTAATATGAATCTTATCAAACCCAGGGAAATCTTGAATTGACATTTTGTTTGCATCAATTCTATGAATCTTCATTTCACTTGGTCTTGTTCCATTTTTAGGAGTAAGTTCTAATGTTGGGTATGATGCACGATAATCTTTTTTATAGAAAAAGAATGCACGACCAATGAGATCTTCTTGAACATCTAATTGCTTTGTTTGATATTGAAAAAGTTTTGTAGTGCTATCATAGACTGGTTTTCCTAAGACTTCATATACGCCTGCATACATCCAAATGTTTTGATCTTGGTAGATGAGCGAAATAATATACTTCCTTCCAAAGTTATCCTTGGTTTGATATTCTTGAAAGTTTTTAAATCTTCCAAGTAAATATTCGTTCATCGGTAGATGATCACTTCCAATAGCAAAATGAATCTTATATAGATGATAATCTTCTTTAGAAATATGAAGTACTTCAGTTAAACTTAGCATACATAGTCTCCAATCATTTTTGATTTGATTTTAGTGATTGATACTTACTTATGATTTGTTCTGCTGTCTTCATTCCATCTACAGCAGAACTCATAATGCCTCCTGCATAGCCAGCACCTTCACCCATAGGATATAGACCTTTAATGTTGGATTCGTGGTTTTCATCTCTTGTTATTCTAATGGGTGATGAAGATCTTGTTTCTGCACCCGTTAGAATGGCATCATCCATGGAAAATCCCTTAATCTTGCGGTTAAAATCAATCAGCGCTTCTTTCATTGTATGAGTTATATATGTGGGAAAAAGTTCTTTTAATTCAGCAAACTTATATCCTGGTCGATAAGAAGGTTGAACGTTTCCTAGTTTTATAGAAGGTTGATCTAATAAGAAGTCTCCAACTAATTGAATGGGTGCGTTATAATTTGAACCACCCATAACAAATGCTTTTTTCTCAATCTTCCTTTGGAAATCAACACCTGCTAAAGGGTGATCAGATTCAAAATCTTCTGGATTCACATTGACTAAAATGGCTGCATTTGAGTTTTCATAATCTCTTTTACTTTCGCTCATACCATTGGTTACAACACCACCTTCTTCAGATGATGCACACATCACCCATCCACCCGGACACATACAAAATGTGTATGCTGTTCTTCCAGTTGAAGCATGAAAGCTTAATTTATAATCAGCAGCACCTACATGAGGTTCTGATGCATATTTCCCGTACTGAGCCTCATTAATCAGTGTTTGTGGGTGTTCGATACGAACACCTACAGAGAATGCTTTTTGAGTGATTGTGATATTGCTGTTGTAAAGTAATTCAAATGTATCTCTTGCACTATGTCCGATTCCTAAAAGACAGACATTGGTTTTGATTTTATGTTCATTATTAATCACTACACCTTGTAATACATGATCTTTAATGATGAACTCTGTTACTTTAGAATTAAACATCACAGTGCCGCCTAAGGAAATAATTTCTTCTCTCATGTTTTTAACAACAATCTTTAAGATATCAGTTCCAACATGGGGTTTATTGATGTATAAGATTTCTTTTTGGGCACCATGATCAACAAGTGCTTGTAATACATAGCGACATCTAAGATCACTGATGAGTGTGGTAAGTTTACCATCAGAGAATGTACCTGCTCCCCCCTCACCAAAGAGAATCGTTGCTTGTTCATGATACTTACCTGTTTGATAGAACTCTTCAACATTTTGAGATCTTTTTATGACATCTAATCCTCTTTCTAAAACAATAGGGCGATATCCTCTTCTAGCTAATAATAATGCAGCAAAAATACCTGATGGACCAAAACCAACAACAACAGGAGGATTTTCGAGTTTCTCATTTCCCTCTAAGATTTCTTGATAATTTAAAATAGGGGCTTCTGATACCCCTTTTGTTTGTTTATGAAGATAGTAATTCTCGTTTTTAACTTTCAGATCAACACTATAAACATAATAGAGATGATCCTTTTTTCTTGCATCAATTGCTTTTTTATAAATAGATAACGAAACAATATCTTTATCACTGATTCGATATTGACGCGATAAATATTTGATAAGATTTTCTTTTTCTAGACTTGAAGTACGCGATTCACTTATTTCTAATTTTATATCTGTTATTCTAATCATTTACAATCACTACCGTTTCTTTGATTAACCCCTTCAATCATACATGATTTTATGAAGTAATTCAAATACTTCTTAGACTGATTTGTTTTAATCAATCATTCGTATACCTATTAACAGGATAAACATCATAGGATATCTTGTATGACATATTTCATGATGCTCTATTTGGATTTCTTAGATTTGACAATAATACTTGAAATACATAAAGCAAATCCCCATACTGAAATCAAATTCCCGAAAATATATCCATATAATTCTTTTGATAACTGACGTTCACTTACTAAAAACAAAAAAGCTTTAGCGTACTGATCATCAATTTCATAATGACTATACTCAAGTGGTATTAAGAAGTTGAGAAGATGATTCTCTTCGATCATCAACTCATAATCTATCGGTGATGTAAAATGATAATAAACCATAGGTATAGAACCCAAACCATCTGAAACCGTGATAACTTCATAAATATCTTCTGCCATAACGCCTTGTTTCTGTCCTTCATCAATAAGATAAAGTAACTTTATTTGAAAATATCGTTCTTCTTGTTCATGAATATCATAGATTGATTGACTCATATCACTCCACTGAAGTTTGATTGCTAAATCTCTTGTAGGATAAAATTGAACAATCAAAAATGGCGTAATTAAGATAATCATAAAAAGAACACTAAATACTTTAGCTATTTTTGATAATTTAATACTAAAAGAAAACTTAACGCTAAGTGACATGAGTAGATAAATAATAAGTGTTTGAAATAAACTTAAAGCTAGAGCTGGAACTATCGCAACATAGAGTAAACCGTAAGTTGATTTTTCCCATGTGAAATTCATGAAAATCATATAAATAATAAACCAAAGAAGACAAAAAAGAAGACATAGACTTGAAAAGAATACTTTTCGATTAAATGTTTTCACCAATTCTTCTTCATTTGTTTCTTTTAATTGATAATGAACTCTCACCAAATTAAAAACTTGAATAAGAATTGAACCCAGTATAAATGAAGAAGCAATCATCACTGAAACACTCATTTTTACACCAAGTTCGTCACTAACTAAAAAACTAATTAAAGCAATTATCAAAACTCCAAAAGATAAAACCAAATGATTCACATATTGATGTTTGCTTTTTGAAATAATATATGTGAATCTCTCAATGGGTTTATCATCACTTTTTTGCATTTTCTTTGATCCTCTTAAAATATCATCAACTGATACTTCATAGAGATCTGCAAGCAGTAATAATGTTGACATTTCTGGTATACCTAAGCCATTTTCCCACTTACTTACTGTCTTATTAGATACATTAAGCATATCTGCTAATTCTTGTTGAGTTAATCCTTTGCTTTTTCTTAAAGACTGTAAAAAACTCCCCATTTCTTTCATGTGCATATGAACACCTCCATGCTTATGTTAATCCTTCGTAGACCATTTTTACACCCATGAATCGTTGAATTTACTCTACGCAAGAGTGGAATGAATGAAGTGATGTTGTTATTACTGATATTGTAGCATCAATTAAATACAAATAAAAAAAATTCTTTAATTCCATATGATAAAATAGAAGTGGATAAAACTCAAGTGATGAGTTTTAAAAACCAGGAGTCCAGTTTTTAACTGCTTCTGGTTTTTTTTATATGTGTTTAGATTAAAACTATGATTAATTTAAAGAAAGTAAAAGAATACGATCTTCAGGTAAGTTAGGTGCTCTTTGATACCCATCTTTTGAAACGAGTTTAAAACCATCAAGTCGTTTTAACCATTCATCAGTAGTGAGATTATATGCACGTATAACGCCATTCATTTCATAGGTATTTTCTTCAACTTTTCCCATATGAAATTTTTCAATTTTATCTTCATCTAGGTAGAAATTGATTTTAAGCAATAACAATCCTTTTGGTTTAAGTATTCTTTTGATGTTTTTAATAATCTGATCCGATAACTCTTTAGGTATGACATCTAAAAAGTTAGAACAAATCACACCATCAAAACTGTTACTCTCTAGTTGATCCAAATATGTTTCATCAGATGTTATGTATTCTAATTCATTAAACCCTGAAAGTTTTGATGTTTCATTAGCAAAAAAAATGGCATGTTCTGATGAATCAAATCCAACCCCATATGTCATTTTATCTCCTAAGCATAAACTCCCCATCAAACATGTGCCTATCCCGCATCCAATATCAATGACTCTTTTGGATTGATCTCCAATAATTTTTAAATACTTATCAAAAGATGACTCTATGGTAACCTCTTCTTTTTTGATGGAGACAGGTTTATAGTTTTTAAATTGTTCATTCCAAAACTGGATTGATTTTTCTTTGTGATTCATCTTAATCTCCCTTTTATTTTCTTTATAGTTATTTTTTTACTTATTCCTATGCTTATTCTTTTAATGTATTTTAAAATTAATGGTATCACAAATAATACACTTATTGACCATTCAAAGTATACTAGTTTCCTTTTCGTTATTCGGGCATTATACAAGATTCCTTTAAGCAATTGTTTTTGATAGTTATCAAAGACAACCGATGAATCTTGGTTCAATAAGCTCAATATACTGGTATCATCATATCTTACTAAATCAAGATGCTTTATATTAAATATACTCATGCCTAATTGAAAGGGTATCTTTCCTTTATCCGCATCAGGTTTTTTATCCTTATATGGTAGGAATGAAGTGATATTTAAAAGTAGCGAAATGGCAATTGAACTCCCAAATAAGATGTTTAATGAACAGTAAAAGTCTGTTCCTAAAATACTATAAAGTAGTAAAAGTATTGCTCCAATAAATGTTAACAATATAGAGTTTTTCGCTTCTGAATACTTTTCTAAATCCATCACTTTTTGATATAAACCTTCTAGTCTCTCATTTAACATAGTATCCTCCTTCATATAATACATAAATAAAAGCGACATGGAGATGTCGCTTTTAACTCATTCATATTGTGTCATCCCCATTTACAATATGATATTGATGAAGTATCTTTATATTTGCATGAATGTAAACCATACACTCATATCAACCATGAGTAAAAATACACTGAAGAGAATGGTCCATATACGAATAGGACTTCCGTACTTTTTAAATTCCATATCGTAAACATATCGGAACACAAAGTAGTCCATCTTTGTTTCTAGTATTCTTGTTGCATTTCTAAACAATCTAATCGATAATCTAAACCGATGAAAAACAACTAAAAAGATAAAATAAATCGCTGTAGCAACCCACATACCAATAAATGGTTTAATAATATCGCTTGATAAAGCTAAAGCGATAATTGTGAATGCTGCTGTAATAAAAATAGATCCGATCGTCCAGATGGTTCCTTCATAAAATTGCTCGGATGCAATACTTTTTTCATACATCGTTTGAAGTGAGGTATGAGATTCCGTATTCTTATCTAAAAGCAATTTAACTTGTTTTAAGTTTGTTTCTTTAGAAAAGAAATGTTCATAAGGATCTATTTGATTATCTGTTTTATCAGAATCTTTATTTCTTTTACCGATAACCAAACTCATACCTTCAATATATCTCATTGAGAAAAAACTATATAAAATAAAGAAAATCCCACCTAAAACATAAATCCAAAAATCATATATGTTTGTTTTATCAGAT
>CAYJBI010000082.1:0-6439 GCA_964368345.1 uncultured Mariniplasma sp.
ACTACGACCTGTCTACGTTCACGTACATCATTATCAAACTCTTTACGCAACGTAAAAATCTCTTGTTTTGCTTCTAAAACAGATTCTCTTTTTGCTTTTTCAGCATCTCGTTTTCCATCTTCAACAATTTTTTCAGCCGCTTCGCGACTTGATTTAAGGTTCTTTTCGTGGTGCCAAACACGAATGAAGTAACCTACGACAAGTGCGAATACGATTAGCAAACCGGAGATGATGCCTTCTACAGCACTTAGTGCTACTAGCATTTTTACACCTCCATATTTTATTCTTAAACAACTGAGTGTCTCAAATTGTCTTTATACTACATGTACTGGTTTATTATACCGTATTAATAGTCTTTAAGTCAATTAAGAAAAAAGAAACACAACGAAAAAAATAAAACGTTTTCGAATGTGAAAAAGTGTGTGATAGATGATATTTCAATGAACCGTTCATAATCACTTGGCATAAACAATAATTCTCATGTATAATAGAGTGAGAAACATGTTTAAGGAGCAAACAACTATGGCAAAATCAATTGTTGAAAACAAAAAGAAAAAAACTCTCTGGGGATTCATCCATCAATATCGAACAAAGATCGTTCTGTTGATGTTTTTAGTTTTAGTACCAATTACTTTAGTTTCAGTGGTTTACATTGGTGCATACACGAATAATAAAAAAGTTCATTTTGATCAAGAAGTAACTGAAGAAACCGTCTATTTAAAAGAATTCATTTCTAAGGATGATATTGATGGCATTACACTTTTTATTGATTGGTATGAACTTAAATATCCTGTTAAAAATGAGGAAGATGAATTAGTCGGCGGTGAGTATACTTTTGACATGTATTATGAAGTTAAAGAATCTTATGAAATACTTCAAGTCAGTGTGACACCACTTCTTCAAACGCCTTGGACGAATATACGTAGTTTAGCAACTCAAAGTTCATTAAATTTGTCTTCAAGACGCATAAAAGTCCCTTTTAATTATGAATTACCTGTTTCACCTTTATGGTTCGTAAAAGTAACAGATCCCAATTTATATTTGAAAGTTGATTATTCATTTATGTCTGCAAATAATCAAGTATCTAAAACAGTCTATGTTTTATTCGAATTAGAAAATATAAATCCAACACGTGTCGCATGATGACAATCCTCGGATTGTCTTTTCTTTTCTAGGAGGGATTATAGCTAATGACAACAACAACTCAGTATCATTTATCACTTATTCTTTGTTTAAGTTTATTCATTCATCATATTAAAAGATGACGGCTATCAATAGTCGTCATCTTTTTCTTTATGTTCATTTTTCTTTGCTTCTATTTCTAAGGCTTCAATTAATTTTTCCTTGTAGTTCTTTTTTGCTACCTTCATTTGATATAAACGATCATCTGCACGTTTTAGCATCGATTTTAATAATTCATAAGGTCTTCTAATTGTTTTACCATGAGAAAAATTAATATTTTCTAATACATCAGGTGATGATGCACGATCAATGATATGTGTAAGAATGTCATCAATTTTTCTTTGACTGGCATTTTTAACCAATAAAACAAACTCATCTCCACCAAAACGAATAGCAATAAGATCATCATAGACATCATCTAATCCAAGTAAAATCTCCGAAAAGCGTCTTATCAGTCTATCTCCTTCTTCATGTCCAAGATAATCATTAAAGAGTTTAAGACCGTCAACATCAAACATAATGAGACCCATACGTTCATATTCTTTTTCAAACTTTTTCCGATTTTCTTCAAAGAAGTTTCTACTATATAGTTTAGACATTTGATCATGGATTCGAATTTCTTCTATCTCATTCATCATCTTAACAGAGAGTGTTTCATCATAAAGTAAGATGAGCTCACCATTTTCTCTAAAACGATCAATACGATAATCTTGTGCATCAATATGTAGATAAAACTTTTTATCTTCAAATGGTAAATCCTTAATCTCACCGATATCACGATAGATAACTGCATTCATTTTTATTTTTCGATAAAACTCTTTGGTGCTTTCACCAAGTTTTAATTGTATTTGATTGAATCGTTCTTGCAAGTTATTCGAATATTCAATCACATGTCCATGATGATCTGCAATCACATACATTTCACGCATCTTACTGAATAGTAATTTTTTAGAAGATAAAATCATGTTGACACTAAAATCGTGTTTATAAATAATCATATAAAGAATAAATGTTATGATGACGATAAAAATAAAAGTTGGATCGACTTCGAATGAATAAACAAAGAGGTGAATGATATTCAGTGTTACCCCCATGATAAGACTAATCAGTATCATTGGAAATGGAAATACATCTTTATATTGTCTATCTTTTCTTTTTAAATATATAAACATTTGAATAAACCCAAACAACAATATCACATAACATAAAACTGTATGAAGCATGAAAAACCAACCTCTTGTAGCTGTTAGATAAACTTCTCGTGTTAAGTCTGGTGAATATGGAATACTGAGTATCCAAAGAAGACTTGAATTATATAAATTTAACACTAAATCTATCAAAAAGAAAACCATTGCAAGTACATGCAGATAACGGGGTGTTTCATGCTTAGTGTATATTTGAAAAATAACGAAAAATAAGTAGGAAATCGCAAATACAATTGGATATGCAAGCAAACGCGTATAATAAATAATAAAAATATCTTTTGATATGAGGTTAAATCCTATCAAAATAGCCCATGTGAAAACAAGCACTGATAAAAACCATAAAACACGATACTGTTTATTAGTTCTTACCTCATCGAGTTTAACAACGGGTATTAATGATAAGATCATAAAAAAGAAATAAATAATCATCGATTCAATGTTCATGTTGTCACTTCCCTTCATCCATCTACATTTTATAATGAAATATGATTTTTATCGAATTAATTAATAAAATTGTAATATAATAAACGTTTTCATAAAAGAAAAGACCAAATGATGACATTTGGCCTCATAGCAACATATTATTTCGTAATATCAAGATTAATACGTCCATCTTTGATTTCCACAATACGATCCGCTTTTTCTGCAATATGACGATCATGAGTGATAATAATAAACGTAGTTTTATACTTCTCATTGATTTCTCTTAATAAATCATATATCTGTTCTGTTGTATCACTATCTAGATTCCCAGTGGGTTCATCAGCCAATATAATCTTTGGATTATTGATAAGCGATCTTGCTATAGCAACTCTTTGTTGCTGTCCACCTGATAGATTCACAGCTAAATTGTTTTTTCGATTACTTAGACCAACAATATCTAAAAGTTCATTTGCACGATTCATTATGTCATCAGTAATAGGCTTTTTTGATATACGATATGGCATAAGTACGTTTTCTAATGCTGTGAATTCTGGTAACAAGTAATGAAATTGAAAAATAAATCCAATCGCTTCATTACGAAGTTGTGAAAGTTCATCCTTACTCATATCTTGGGTATTTTTACCATTGATGTATACTTCTCCTGATGTAGCTTTATCAAGTGTTCCTAAAATATTAAGTAACGTACTTTTCCCTGAACCTGATTGCCCAATTATGGAATTAAATGTTGACTCTTCAAAATCTAGTGATAAGTCAAACAAAACTTGTGTTGGATTTAATGTTTTTTGACCATAAATTTTGTTAATTTCTTTTAGTTCAACGATTTTAGGCATTTCGGATCACCTCGATGACAGTTAGTTTAGATGATTTAATAGCTGGTGTTAATGATGCAACAAGACAAGCTACTAAAGCAATACCAGCAGATAATGCAATAAATCCAGCATCAATGCTCAAAGGGACAACCGGTGTTCCATCAGAATTAACTGCAAATGTTGTAAATGAATAAGATAATCCTAATCCAAGTAATACACCACCAATAGCACCAAAGATACCTAGGATAAATCCTTCAGATAAGAAAACAAAAGATGCATCACGATCTTTGATACCCATCGCCTTCATAATACCAATCTGTCTTGATTTTTGCATTACTGTAATGGCTAGTGTTGATGATATACCTAAGACCACTGAAACAATAACAAATATTTGAATCATTAATGATGAAATACTTTGTCCTTGTAAACCAGAAAGTAAAGATTCGTTTTCAATCATCCAGTTTTGAGTTTTTAAACCATCAACTTTTAAGATCTGATCAAGTTGAAGTGCAAGAGTTTCTGCTTCAAATGTATCACTTAATTGAGATTCAATTCGAGTTGCTCCTGTAGAAGATGCAATGCCTTGAAGCGTTTCGATTGTTCCAATTCCCCAACTGCGATTAAGCTGTGCAACACCAATATCAAAAAACCCGACAACTGTAAGTGTTTCAAAAGAACCGATAATTTCTATCGTAATCGTATCTCCTAGAGATAAACTGAGTTCTTCTTTAATTCGAATACCTAATGCAATTTCCTTATCAGATGTAGGAATTTCGCCTTCAACCATACGTTCGTCAAATTTGTAAATACCGTTAGCTGAATCAAAATCTAATCCTCGATATAAGATTTCTGTCTTTTCAGTTCCTTTTTCAAGGATTCCTGGTAAATCAAATACGGGTGTAACAACAGTAAATAAATCACTTTCATTATTTAGTTTTGTCATTGTCTGATCATAATCTGATATGACACCATTATCTTCAGCAATCACGGTTACGTGTGAGGAAGAACCTATGGCTGTTTCAACCAAGTTTTTCTGTAGTCCACTAATCAGTGAACCAATAAAAACTTGAACTGAAACTCCGACCGAAATCCCTAAAATAATGATGAGTGTTTGTTTTTTAGCAGACGTTAAAAACCGCCATGCGATTTGAAATGCGAGTTTCATTTAGAAAGCACCTTCTTTCCGAATGCTTTTAAGTCATCTAAACTATTCAAGATGTAATCATAAGAAAGATGTTGTACATTATGGGCTTCCTTAAATGCTTGTCCACCTAAAATAATACCTACTTCTGGAAAGAATCGTTTGATTTCATCAGTTGTTTGTTTTGTTACTACAATGTTATATGGGTTTGTGACTGATAAAGCAACAAACTGTGGTTGATATGCTCTAATTGCAGAAATAATTTCTACTTTTGGGGTATTAGCACCAATATAATAGGCATCTAAGCCTTCTATAAGCATAAAATGAGTGTTCATGATTGCACCTATTTCATGATACTCAAAAGCTGGTGTTAAAACCATGACTGTTACCTTACTCTTTGGTTTGTTTTCTATTCTCTTTAAGACATAAATATAGCACGATTCTAATATTGTTCGAATAACAGATGTTCTAAAGTGTTCCTTCCAAATACAAATATCTTCATCACGTTCTTCGCAATTAAACAAACTGAGTGATGGAGCAAGTATATCAAGATATAGGTCTTCGATTGAAATCTCATTTCGTTCTAATAAACCAAGTGCAAACTTAACTGCATTTGCTTTATCTTCTGCTTTCAGAAACTTTAAAAACGTTGAGTACCATTCATGTTTCATAGGTGAACCTCCTCATAAAAATTCTTTATTTTCTTATTAATTATAACAAATTTATATGAATAATGTATGTCATCATGACTTCTAATCTAATAAAAGAAGGAAAAAACGACATTTTATCATAAAAATGTCGTTTGAAATGTTATTTTTTATATTGAATTTTATGATGATCTAAAACAGCTTGGAAAACCTTTTGATAAACTTCTTTATTTTTATCAAGATAAGCTTTCGCGTTTTCTCTACCTTGACCTATTTTTTCTCCGCCATATGCAAACCAAGCACCACTCTTTTGAATAATATCTAACTCAGATGCTAAGTCTACAAGTTCACCTGTTTTAGAAATACCTTCTCCAAAGATAATATCCACACTGACTGTCTTAAATGGAGGTGCTACCTTGTTTTTAACAACTTTAATGTTAGCTTTATTACCTATGATATCAGTAGCACTCTTAATCGCTTCACCACGTCTAATTTCTAAACGTACTGATGCATAAAACTTTAATGCTCTACCACCTGGAGTGGTTTCAGGATTACCAAACATCACACCAACTTTTTCACGAATCTGATTGATGAAAATTGCTATTGTACCTGCTTTAGAAATGGCTCCTGAAAGTTTGCGCATTGCTTGACTCATCAAACGCGCTTGTAATCCTACATGAGAATCTCCCATTTCACCATTAATTTCTGCTTCAGGAACTAATGCTGCAACTGAATCTATTACAATTGTATCAACTGCATTACTTCTAATTAGAGCCTCAGTTATTTCTAATGCTTGTTCACCGGTGTCTGGTTGCGATAATATTAAATTATCAACATCAACCCCTAATCTTTTTGCATAAGAAACATCAAGAGCATGCTCAGCATCAATAAATGCTACATATCCACCAGCTTTTTGGGATTCTGCAATTGCATGTAATGCCATTGTTGTTTTACCACTACTTTCTGGACCATATATTTCAATAATTCTTCCCTTAGGATATCCGCCTACAC
>CAYJBI010000083.1:0-6417 GCA_964368345.1 uncultured Mariniplasma sp.
GATCCTGTTGCTGGAGCAACGTTAGGTTCACCAAACATAATAATAGATGTAAATGAAGCTGCGGTTACAGTCACTGTGACTGGATCTGCATCTACAAAATTGACAACTTGTTCTAGAGGCTGACTATCATTTGGTTTAATCATAACAGACTTACCTGCAGTACCCTTTAAAACAACAATAAGTGTATTTAATCCAGCTACTTTTTCAGCATCCAATGTGTTACGGATACCTGCCCAAGCATCTCCATCATTCTTCACATAGTTAACCATAAGTGTTTCGCCAGGAATAAATGTATAAACACCAGGAACAAGTGATTCCCATTCAGTGTCAACTTCGTAATCTGAAGTCTTAAATGTAATATTATGAATGGTGAATTCTCCAGAGCCAATGGCTGCACCTGGAGCTGCAAATAACACAACTTTATTTAATGTTTCTAATTGTGCTTTTGTAAGTGTTGTTAAATCAAATGTAAAGACTTGTCTTGTACCATCAAATGTTTGTGGTATCTCTTTATTTCCACCTGTAAATTCCACTTTGAGCAATAAAGTCTTCGTCGATTGTCCTGTCATGTCAAACTCAATCTTAGTGAAACTTGAGAAATCGCCACTTAAATTAGCATACATATAAGCATAGGTTAAACTATTTGAATTTTTATCATATGCGACTACATAGTCAGTGCCACTTTCACTGATATCATAAACTAAATCGCCACCATCATAAAAATATTCTAACGCAAATGATTTATCAGTACCATTATATGTATTCACTTCAATAATAGGTTCTTCATAATCATATTCATCAATTAAGAATGCTTCATGAATGGTTATTTCACCTTGAGCGGGAGTTAATCCTGCAGCAATGAATACTTTAAAATCTGTAATGGCATTTTTTTCTTCCAATGTAAGTTCCGTTAAATCAATAACAATTTCTTGTTCACTACCATCAAGATAAATAAACTCTTCAACTTTATTATATTCATTGGGTTTAACAAGAATTTTATGACCTGATGTACCTGAAACAACAATGACTGCATAATTAAAAGCAGTAAAGTCACCTTGTACTCTTGATCTAATAAATGACCATTCCATACCAGTTCCTTTATCATATGCAACTTCAGTTTCTGTTTCTTCATAACTAATGGTATAGACATCTTCATCGCTGCCTTCCCACTTGCTGTTAAAACTAAAGACTTCATCAGTTCCGTTATATTCATTGACATTTGATGGAATATTATTAAATCCTTCATTAATGATATAACCATCAGCAATAGAAACATCAAAACTTAGTTTAGAAACAGTGATAGCCCCAACTGAATCTTGTTTACCAGGAGCAGCGATAATAACCACACGATCAACTTTAGCAAGAAAAGCTGAATCATCTTTTAAGTTCCATTCATATGTTCCTTGAATACCTGTGACATTAAGTGATACTTCTTTAGCAGGAGTATCATCTTTTGTTTCAAGTTTCAATAACATCGTTCCTGTACCTTCTAATGTGATTTCCAAACTCTTAAATACAGAAAGATCTTCTGTAATAGCTGCACTTTGTAAAAATGCATAGGGGAATGTACTCTTATCATACGTAAAGTCAAGTTCTGATGCAGTATTGGTTGCAATCGTATAAACAGCATCCCCACCATCAGTCCAATTACCTAAAACGTTGAAGTTTGTGACTTCTGGTGTTGGTTCCGGTGTTGGTTCCGGTTTCTTACACCCTACAAGCACAAAGATCAACCCAACAGTTAAAACTAACATAAAGAATTTTACTGCGTTTTTCATTTGTTCCTCCTATATTTTCGATACATTTTCAAACTTTTGTTTTTTATCGAAACGTTTCGAGTTTTTAATAAAATATAATCCAGGTCAATGATCTCCATTTGAAATCGCTTACATTAAACGTAATGCAAAAGACTCTTATGTGTTTTCAATGATGCACTGGAAAATTTCATGTCAACTCGTAATCGACGCTCGACTGCCATCGAAACGTTTCAATGTCATTATAATGCAACCGTTTTCTTTTTTCAATAGAAAAGCGATAAATTCTTTTTTTTCTTTTCTTTTATGCTTTTTTAAATGACTCGTTATATAATGTTTAAGGAATGTTTTGATGAGGTGTGTATGAAAGCAATTTTAAAGTATTTACTTAAGGATAAGGTTTTTGTTATTGCATTGATTTTCGCAGTTATTTCAATGTTTTTTGTTACACCTTCGTTAGCTTATCTAGACTATATTAACTATAAAGTCTTAATCATTATGTTCACACTGATGATTGCTGTTTCTGGTATATATGAAACTCATTTTTTTGATTTTATAGCAACCAAATTGGTTATGCACTTAAAGTCTATTAAGTGGATAGGATTAGTTATTATTATTGTGACATTTTTTCTTGGTATGCTTCTTACCAATGATGCTGTTTTATTAACACTCATACCCTTTACTATTTTTATTACAAAACATACAAAACAAGAAAAATATGCAGTTATTATAATTATTTTACAAACAATTGCAGCAAATATGGGAAGTGCTCTTACTCCGATGGGAGATCCACAGAATATTTATTTATACGCTTTTTATGATATTCCTTTTAAAGATTTTTTATTAACAACATCTATCATTACAATAACTGGATTTATTTTGGTTACGATAACTGCTATCATCAAGATTCCGCACCGACCATGTGAGCTCAATATTGTTGCTCCTAAAATTAGTTGGAAGAGATTTGTCTTGTATATGCTTATTGTAATAAATGCTCTCTTATCTGTACTTCGTATTGTTCCTGAAGTTTATACGTTACTTTTGACATTATTTTTATCACTAATCTATGGAAGACATCTTTTCAAACGTGTTGACTATACACTACTATTAACTTTTACATCGTTCTTTATTTTCACTGGTAATTTAAGTCAAATGATCTGGATTAAAGATGCTGTTAGTCACTTATTAGATACACGTATTTCTGTATTCTTTACCGGTCTTATTACATCGCAATTTATATCAAATGTTCCTGCAGCAGTTCTTTTATCAACATTCACAAATCGTTTATACTGGCAGCCTTTGTTGCAAGGTGTTAATATTGGTGCAATGGGAACCATTATCGGTTCATTAGCTAGTCTTATCACATTCAAATATGTATTAAGAGAATATAAAAGTGAAACTAAAAATTATTTAATCACTTACTCCATCGTTTCTTTAATCTTTATCATTGTTATATCTAGTCTGACACTCTTAATAACGTTTTAATAACTTCTAAAATACAAAAAAAGGCTTTCCCCCCAAAGCCTTTTTCTTTTTTTCTAGTTAACTTACTTCTTTAAATTATAGAATGACTTTAAACCAAGATATTGTGCAGTAGCACCAAGTTGATCTTCAATTCTTAATAATTGATTGTATTTAGCAATACGATCAGTTCTTGAAGCTGAACCTGTCTTAATTTGTCCTGCGTTAGTAGCAACTGCAATGTCAGCAATTGTCGTATCTTCTGTTTCACCAGATCTATGAGATACTACCGCAGTATAACCTGCGCGTTTCGCCATTTCGATAGCATCAAATGTTTCTGTTAATGTACCAATTTGGTTAACCTTGATTAAGATTGAATTAGCAACGCCATTTTCAATACCGTATGCTAATTTTTCAGTATTTGTAACAAATAAATCATCCCCAACTAATTGAATCTTCTTACCAAGAAGTTGTGATAAATATCCCCAACCTTCCCAGTCGTTTTCATCAAGACCATCTTCAATAGAAATGATTGGATATTTGCTGATTAAACCTTCATAGAAATGAGCAAGTTCTTTAGAAGTGAATTCTTTTCCACCTTCACCAGCTAAAACATACTTCTTCGTTTCTTTATTATAGAATTCTGAAGATGCAACGTCCATGCCTAAGAAAATGTCTTTTCCAGCAACATAACCTGCTTTTTCAATTGCTTCCATAATAACTTGAAGTGCTTCTTCATTTGAACCTAAGTTTGGTGCAAATCCACCTTCATCACCAACACCAGTGTTATAACCTTTTTTCTTTAGAACGCTCTTCAAATTATGGAATACTTCAGCACCCATACGAATCGCTTCTTTAAAGTTTTTAGCTCCTACTGGTAAAATCATGAATTCTTGGAAATCCACATTATTATCTGCATGTGAACCACCATTGATGATATTCATCATTGGAACTGGTAATTGTTTCGTATTGAAACCACCAAGATATTGGTAAAGTTCAACTCCTAAGAAATCTGCTGCTGCTCTTGCTGCTGCCATAGAAACACCTAAAATAGCATTTGCACCTAATTTAGACTTATTCTTAGTACCATCAAGTTCAATCATTAACTTGTCAATCGCAATTTGGTTTGTTACATCAAATCCGATTAATTCTGGTGCAATCACTTCATTAACGTTGTTGACTGCATTTAAAACACCTTTTCCTAGATAACGTTTCTTATCTCCGTCTCTTAATTCAACGGCTTCATGTTCACCTGTTGATGCTCCTGATGGAACAATAGCGCGACCGAATGCGCCTGAGTCGGTATAAACTTCAACTTCTACGGTAGGATTACCGCGTGAGTCTAGCACTTCGCGTGCGTAAATATCGCTGATAAATGGCATATTTTCACTCCTTTATTTAGTTTTTTTGCCTGTTATTTAACCATATATATTATACACATATTCATAAGATTTTGAAACACTATTGAAAATAAAAACGTTTACTTACTAAAACGATAACTATAAACAATACCAATCAGAAAGAAAATGACATTGAGTATATTGTCAATATAAAAGAATCCTTGATTTAATGGGTTAAGAAATGCAAAAGAAAAACGTGGGTCAAGAATTTCTAAAATAAGTTTTGGATAAAATATATCCATCACGAAGAATATACCGAATGTTGCTACAACATTCATCAAATAGTATGCGAAAACAAAGAAGAAAATACTTAAAAATGAATACAGGATATGATAACGATCATATGATCTTGATATACGCTTTGACATAAGATGTGCTAAAGCGATAAGAAACATCCATAAAAAAGAAAAATCAAAATAGAAAAGAAAAATAACTTGCAGTGTTCCAATAATCAAAGCTCCTGTCATTGACAAAAAAAAGCCCGATCGAAGAACGGGCAGTAAGTCTTCCCGGTGGACAGTCTTTTTCCATTCATTCTTAAAGTTCATGATGTCATCCTCCGGGTATATTATAGCATATTAAAGCTCGAGATATTTCAATCGAGGTTTAATCAATAAAAATAAAATCGTAACTAAAGCTGCTTTCACGATATTAAATGGTGTGTAACTTACAACAACTAACCAAAAGAAATTTGAAAAGTTAAACTGAATAGAGTATCCGAAGAGTGTAAATAGTTTTGCATCATTAATGAACGTAAAAACCGTTGGATGAAATGCTCCACTTTCAGAAAAGCCATAAAGTGATAAATAGGCTGGTGTTCCTATAAAATAATTAATTAAAGCCATGAAAAGAGATAAAAATGTCGTTGTCATGAGTAATGTAACAATCCATTCTTTAAGTTTGATCTTGTTTCCATTCACGCTTACTTCATAAATTAAAGGTTTATCCTTTTGACCTAGTATCCGTTTAATTAAATGATAAGCGGTTATTAGAGCAAATGATGCAGTCATAGCCAATAATTCTCCCACTAAATCATCAAAAGCAAACCCTTTATAAAGACGTCTTGCTAATGTTCTTACAAGAACAACTAAAAATGATTCTTTGGTTCCTAAAACATAGAGTGACACTAATATTGCTATCTCACTTAAATCCAATTTCACGAAAGGTGCAAAAGGACCTGTAAGAATTGGCCATGGGATTTCTATAAACCCCAGAACAATCGATACCGCAGCTAACGATACCACATAAAGCATTTTTTTCAAGCGTAAGTAATTTGACATTGTATTCCTCCTTTAAATTAACAAAAAACGCCAAATTACTTCGGCGATAAAAGAGCGTCAAAAAACGACTTTCCTTCTTCCATCCAGACTTTACTGTCGGTTCTTGAATTACACAAGATCTGCCCTAAGGCTCGCGGACTTTACCGCCGGTCCCGAATTACACGGTGCCCCGAAGTATTCATATTACAGTATCATTGTATCATATTTTTTATAATCTGCAATATCCTAAATAATCGTATCATTTGAAAACGTTTTTTTTGCATTCGTTTTCATGATTACGAGTTTTTCAAGTATAATAAATAGTGGAATAAACGATAAGGAGTACACTATGAATAAAAAATTTGTTGGTTTAATCATTATGGATGGCTACGGACTTGCTCCAGATAGCCCAAGCAATTCAGTATCATTGGCTAAAAAGCCATTTCTTGATCATCTTTTTAAAGAATACCCAAATAACGTTTTGCAAGCAAGCGGTGAAGTTGTTGGTTTACCTGAAGGTCAAATGGGTAATAGTGAAGTTGG
>CAYJBI010000084.1:0-6358 GCA_964368345.1 uncultured Mariniplasma sp.
TTTATTAACGGAATAAATAATATTGCAAATACGCTTGATGATTTTTCGTGGTTAAATTTCTTCGTTTTTTATAATGTTGTGATGTTATTTGTGCTTGCATGGCTACTATTTAAAAAAGGATTTACATCAACATTTAGAACATTTGTCATTGCATTATTTCCTCCAGTTATTTATTTGATTATCCGTTCAGAATTTCCAGATGTTTGGCGCTATTCCATCGCAGGTTCTATGTTGTTCATAGGTTTAGTCATCTCAACATTAGAACTTATTAAATATTTCCAAAGAGTTGCTTATGATGCGTATCACTACTATGATCCTGATCTCCAAATGGAAGTCTTCGCAAATGCTCTATTTGAACCACTCGTATATAATGAAACATTTACACTATCTGGTCACTATATCATTAAAGTTAATTTAGATAAATTTAACAAACAATTTAAAGATATACTCATGTATGCAAATTGGTTTAAATTTATCATTACTGCTTACACTTCAAATAAAGAGACTGTTCATATTTATACTAATCTCCATTATCGCGCAAAAAAACGCGCTGATCAGTTTAAAACCTATCTTGAAGCTAAATTTAAAATGTCTGTTGAAATGGAAGTTATTGAAGATTCAAGTAAAGAAATGTATGAAAAAACTTTTTTCCATCGCGCAGAATATATTATTGCTCGTGCTCAAAGTTTAGCAGATCTTCTTAAAGAGCTTGAAATCAAAACAAAGATCATAATTAGTATGATTGTTTACTTTGAACTTGAAGAAGAATTGGAAACTTTCAGTCAAGATCATCCTGTTACACGACTCGATGATTTAAGCGATGAATCATATTTAACAGCACGTGTTGATATACAGTCGGTTAATGTCGATTTTATGATTGAATCTAAGATTCGAGAAGTTTTATTATCCCTTATGGTACATCATGGCCATTTCGTTAGAATCTCTGTATATTATTAATCATTCCATAGGAATGGAGCGCTAAACACGAACGATGTTAGCGCTTTCTTTTTACTTGACAAGATAGAAAGATAGTGATATATTGAAAGTGAACCTAGGAAGCAGCCGTGGAACCCAAAAGTATTGAAGCGGTATCAAACAGTGTGGGTGTGTACCTTCTTGGTAATCTCGAAACACTGACAAGTCGATGCCAAATTAGAACGTAACTCGTTCTCACAGCTTTCTAGGCTTTTATTTTGCCTGAAATTATGCTATAATACAAAACATATGAAAAGAGGTTTCCTATGAAAAAAGAATATGAATTACTTAAAAAGTTATCTTTGGTAGCTGGCGTTCCTGGAAATGAAAAACAGGTCAGTCGGTTGATATCATCAGAAATCAAATCATCTGTTGATGAACTTACATATGACAATTTAGGTTCATTAATTGGTAAAGTTGGTAGTACTGGACCACGTGTTATGATTGCAGGTCATATGGATGAAGTGGGTCTACTTGTTACTCAAATAACAAAAGATGGTTTCGTGAAATTTCAAACTTTAGGTGGGTGGTTCTCTCAAGTCATGCTTGCTCAAGTCTGGGAAATACATACAAAAAAAGGCATTGTTTTAGGTGTTACTGGCGTCAAACCTCCACATATTATTCCTGCTGACAAAAGAAATGTTGCCATCGACATCCAAACAATGTATCTTGATTTAGGTGTTTCTTCGAAAGAAGAGGCTGAAAAACTTGGTGTTGAACCAGGAAATATGGTTGTTCCTAAAAGTGAATTTCAAGTGTTAGGAAATGATAAGTATTTACTTAGTAAAGCATGGGATAATCGTATTGGAAGTGCAGTAGTCATTGAAGTTTTGAAGCGTTTAGAAAACCATCAAACCAATCAACTCTTTGGTACATTCACTGTACAAGAAGAAGTTGGTTTAAGAGGTGCTAAGACAAGTTCTTATGTTGTTGCTCCTGAAATAGCTATTGCTGTTGATACAGGACTTGCAAATGATGTTCCTGGTGGTGACTCTAGTGAGCAATCCTTAGGCAAGGGACCTCAAATATTACTTTATGATGGTGGACTTGTTCCACATCAAGCATTAAGACAATTTGTTATAGATGTTGCAAAAGAAGAAAAAATCCCATACCAAGAAGCATTTATTGTTGGTGGGAGAACAGATGCAGGTCATATGCATTTAGCTCATCGTGGTGCTGCATCATTATCCATAGGTATTCCTACACGTTATATGCATTCTCATACATCAATTATCCATTATGATGATTATGAAAATACAGTTAAATTAATGTTAGCCGTCATTAAAAAGCTTGATCAAGAAACTGTTAATCAGATTTTATCTGAATAACGCACTTCGGTGCGTTTTTTATTTGCATGATAATAAAAGTTCGTGTATAGTATAGTTGAGCGGTTGCTCAACTGAAGGGATATTTATGAAAACTTGCAAAGATAATTGTCAATGTCAAATATTTCACCAAGATACACTCAATGAAGTTAAAAGATTTTTTTATACAGATGATACTTTTTATAAGATATCACATCTTTTTAAAGTACTCAATGATCCATCTCGTTTAAAGATTTTAGAAGCTATTAAAGATCATGCATTATGTGTATGTGATTTAGCATCTCTTTTAGGAGTTTCAAAAAGTGCGATATCACATCAAATGTCCTTTTTAAGAAAACATGCATTAGTGATTGGACATAAAAAAGGAAAAATGGTTTATTATGAGCTTTTAAATGAAGAATTAAAACCTTTGATCAATCAAGCTTATCAACTCGTGGAAGGAATAAAGTAATGAGAAAAACAATCAAAGTCAGTAATATTACATGTGCACAATGTGCAAAATCAATCGAGTCTTATTTCAATCATTTGGATTCAGTTGAAGCCAAAGTTCTTGTTACATCTAAAAAAGTTATTTTTGATTATGATGAAAATCTATATGATCAAGATTCTTTAGGAAATCATTTACGAATTATTGGATATTATCCAATATTTAATAACGAAGAACAATTGAAAGAAAGAAAAAAAGATCGAATTGACTTAATCGTAGCGTTCATTTTTTCTTTACCCCTTTTATGGACGATGTTTCATCATTTAGGATTACCTATTGGGGTACCCGATATTCTTATGAATGGGTATGTACAATGGGCGATTTCAACTCCAGTCCTCTTTTTTGTAGGAAGAAGGTTTTTTACATCAGCATTTCATCAAATCAAGGGTAAGAATTTAGGGATGGATGTATTAGTTGTTATCGGAACAACTGCTGCTTATCTCTATAGCATCATTGAAACGATAACATTTAAAGCACATGGTGAGCATTTAATGCCTGAACTTTATTTTGAAACAACTGTAATCATTATCCTTATGGTATTGATCGGAAACTATTTTGAAAATCGTGTTAAAGAAAAAACATCCGATGCTTTACAATCTTTAATTAGTTTGGGTGCTAAAGAAGCCCGAGTCATTCGTGATGGCGTTGAAGTCATGGTTTCCATTGATTCAGTTTATCCAGATGATATAATCATTGTTTTAGCAAATGAGAAAGTACCTCTTGATGGCATGATTTTACAGGGTGAATCTTATCTAGATGAAGCAATGATAACCGGTGAACCTATGCCATCGTTCAAAAAAGTTGGCGATCAAGTGATCGGGTCCACGATGAATACTGTAAATACGTTAAAAATTAAAGTAACAAAGACAGGATCTGATACAGTATTATCACAGATTATAAAAACGGTTGAAGACACTGCACTTATTAAACCTAAAGCACAGCGTATTGCAGATAAGATTGCTCAAATGTTCGTTCCTGCTGTTGTTGTGATATCAATCATTACTTTTATTGTTTGGCTAGTATTTGTTCAAGGTGGAGTACCTTTATCCGTTGCATTTGCTCCAGCAATTGCCGTTTTAGTCATTAGTTGTCCATGTGCTTTAGGCCTTGCAACTCCTACATCTGTTTCAGTTGGATCGGGTATCGCATTTAAGGAAGGTATTCTATATAAAGGTGGTGAGTTTTTCGAAATTGCGAATAAAATCACTGCAATTGCTTTTGATAAAACTAATACACTAACCACCGGTAATCCAGAACTTACAAAGATTTTGGGCGATGAGAAAACACTTAAGTATGCAGCATCTTTAGAAAAACACTCAAATCATCCGATATCAAAAGCCATATTAGATGCTTATGAAGGAGACTTTGATGAAGTCAAATCTTTTGAAGTTCTACTCGGTAAAGGAATTAAAGGAAATATCGATGAGAATATTGTGTATGTTGGATCAAAGGTTTTAATGGATGAACTACAAGTTGATACTTCACCATTTGATAGTCAAACTTACCTATCTCAGGGAAAAACAGTTTTTTTCACATCCATCAATGGCATTTGTGTCCACATGCTTGCTGTTGAAGATCCAATCAAAGAATCGGCAATAAGTGTCATCAAAGAGTTGAAAAGAAGACATATTACACCTTATATGATCACAGGTGATCAAGAATTAACTGCAAAATATATTGCAAAACAACTCGGAATTGAACATGTCTTTTATGAAGTTTTACCCCATGAAAAGGCAGAAAAAATCAAAGAAATACAAGATCTTGGACATATTGTTGCATTCGTAGGTGATGGAATCAATGATGCTCCTGCATTAAAAATGGCAGATGTTGGTTTTGCGGTTGGTAATGGTTCTGATATCGCCATTGATACATCTGATGTTACATTGATGAAACTTGATTTAGGATTAGTTATCAAAGCCATTGATCTTTCTCTTGCAACACTAAAAAACATCTACATGAATTTTTTATGGGCTTTCAGTTATAATATCATTATGATACCTTTAGCTGCAGTTGGTTTACTCAATCCTTCACTTGCAGGTATAGGTATGGGATTTTCAAGTATTATGGTTGTATTAAATGCTTTATCCTTAAAACTATTCAAATTTAAATATAAAACGGAGGAATAAAATATGAAAGTGATTGTTAAAGATATGACATGTAATCATTGCGTGATGAAGATACAAAAGCAGTTATTGATGGATGGTATTTTAGCCACTGTCGAACTTAAAGATAAAAGTGTTTCATTTAAAAAAGAAAGTGATTTAGAAAAGGTTGTTCAATCACTAAAAAAAGCAGGATATCAGATTTAAATCATGAGAATTGTCGGAGGAACACATCGAGGAAGACAACTTCATCGGGTTATGAAAGATACCACAAGAGAAACATCAGATATGGTGAAAGTGGCTGTTTTTAACATGCTCAATAATGATTGTTCTGGTCATGTATTAGACCTTTTTGCAGGGTCTGGTGCGTATGGTATTGAAGCAATCTCTCGTGGCTCAGATAATGTTTATTTTGTTGATCATGATAAAGATGCTATAAATTGTGTTCGAGTAAATTTGAAAATGATAAAAGAAGAAGCTAAAGCAAAACTCTTTTTAATGCCATATGAAAGGTTTATAAATCAATTAGATGATGTCAAATTTGATTATGTATTCTTAGATCCTCCTTATATCATGAATATTTATCAAGATGTTATCTTAAAATTAGATTATCATGTTTCTCATGATGGCTTGGTTATTTGTGAGAGCGAAAAAAAGATTAACTTACCTGAAGTCATCGGTTCATTTGTAAAGATAAAAGATAAACACTATGGTATTAAAAGAATAACCATCTATCAAAAAAAAGGGGAGTAGACATAATGGTCTCTCCCTATTTCATTATTTTTTCTTTTGTCTTCTCTAAATATCCCTTGTTATCTTCAGAAAACCATATATGTTTGATATGGTATTTTTCAAACTCATTGATATAGTCTTTATAAGGTAATGCATGTATTTCATAGAGAGGTTTTTGAATATCGATTTTATCTCCAGTAGCTATCCAATACAAATAATCTTTTTCTTGTTTTTTATCGGTTTTAATGATTGTTGCTTCTCCGATACGATCCACGATGTAACGTTCATCGTTGAAAAAGTCTTTAATGTCAACAGACTTTGAAGTGCTTGGGATTTCGAAAGTGTACGATTTCTCTTTGTTCTTTCCGACAAATAGAATGACTCGCTCATGATTAACTTTGGATGTATTAATCCATAGAAGTATTCCTAAAATAAAACCCATGACTGATAAGAAAAGAATTAAATACATTGTGATATCTTCAAAAATAAAATATGCAGTTCCTCCTGCAATCAGTGAAGAAACTAAAACAATGATTGACGTATACTGATTCATTCGTTTTGTTTGTATGGTAGAGGATACACCTTTAATAAAAGGACGACGTTTTATTTTGATAACTGGTAACCCACCAGTGATAGAGATAAATACTAGAAAAGCAAAAAAGACGGGTCCAACATCTCTTACAATAAGTAAAATAAGAGCATTTGTTTCAAATTGGGAACCATACACTATATAAGGA
>CAYJBI010000085.1:0-6341 GCA_964368345.1 uncultured Mariniplasma sp.
AAGTTGCGATGAAGCAAGTTGCAGGCTATATCCAAACAATTGTTAAGACGGAAATAAAAACAATAGATGGTGTTGAAAGAGATGAAGCTAAAACACTAGCTGTACTTAAATCACTCGCTAGACATACAGCTGCTCAAGCAACTGATGCTAAGATTGTAAGTGATGTTGAATCAAACCATTATTCCATACATAGAAACACATTAAGTGATTATTTGAAAGTATTAAGAGAGTTATATATTATTGAAGACTTACCAGCATGGAGTCCTAAACTTAGAAGTAAAACAACAATAAGGACCTCGAATACAAGACACTTCATTGATCCGGCTTTTGCAGCATCATTATTAGGTGCAACACCAGATGACTTGTTAAGAGATATAGAAACAATGGGTTTATTGTTTGAATCTCTAGTTATTAGAGACTTAAGAGTATATACGGATTATTTAGGTGGATATGTCTCGCATTATAGAGATAAATCAGGTCTTGAAGCGGACGCCATCATTCATCTCAATGATGGGAGATGGGCAGCTGTCGAAGTAAAACTCGGATCACATGATATTGATGAAGCAGCTAATCATTTGATTGAACTCGTTGATAAAGTTGATGTTAAAACAGGTAGTGGACCGATGTTTTTAATGGTAATAACAGGCACAGAATTCGGTTATCAACGAGAAGATGGCGTTTATGTAGTTCCAATCGGATGTCTAAAGTATTAAAACAATGAAAACATAGCATTGAATCAGTTTTGTTTATGAGGTGTTATAGTGTGACAAATGGCAACAATAATTGTTATTTTGGATAGGAAAGATATAGGTAATAAAGTTCGATGAATTTATGTCGATAAAGTGGCCTCGATAAGTTGGAATAAAGATTGAAAAGGTATTAAGTAGGAGACTTAATGGAAAAATCACTTATCATTAATAGAAAAAAATCGGTTAGTATAAAAGCAACACTATTGTTGTTTTTTGCAATGGCATTATTCGGGTTCTATTAATACTTGTACTATGGTAGACCTGTATGGTTAACTTCGGAGATTCCATTCTTTTTAGTAGTTATCGCTTATTTGATTATGCCGATACTATTGTTTGCATTTATTTATTATTTTAGAAGCATCTTCAATCATAAACCTGTGTTAATCGTAAATGAAAATGGTATTCATGAACAAATGCGGTATCATTCACTAGGTATGATTAAGTGGACTGACATTGAGAAAATCTCAGTTCAACCGTACATGGATAAAACATACCTCATTCATGTTTACTTGATGAATCCAGACGTCTATCTACAAAAGAAACCTTTCTTTAAATTTAGAAGGTTTAACTACGGGCATGTGATAATTTCAACTTTGTCTTTTAAAAAGGATTTTCAAAAGGTGATGGAAATCATTAATTATCATTTTGAAAAGAATCAGGTACCATACAATGAATGAATTAACTATATTCGATCATCTTGTCGATATTGACGAAAGAGAAAAGAATGCAATTAGAGGTACTTTAAGATGCTCTTGTGGAAATGATTACTTTAAGATTTATTATTATTATGGTAAGCGTACGAGAGGCATACTTTCTCCAGATATTATTAGACTAAATAAAAGAATCGTTGTTTTAGCTCAATGTGAGTTATGTGATAGAAAATATGGTTTCGATAATCGTAATCTATCCAAAATACAGTTTAATGAGCAATTGGAGATTACACAAGATTTGATTGCCTATGATGATGAGAAGCATAAGATAAGATGCTCATTTAACTATTATCCAGAAAAGTTTAAAAGCAACAACTTTGAAGATTTAATTGTTGAGATATTTCAAAGAAACAAAAAGTGGAGAGTTATTGTTGAAAAATAACTGTGGATGGCATGTAGCATCTTCATAAGACATTCTCAATGATTTGGAATATGAAAAATATTGGCTGATAATAGATTCATTACCTATAAAGATATGAAAGATCTAGCTGACAAACTCATGTCAAACAACTAATGGGTGAAGAGTTTATCTAGACATTTGGAAAAGCCTCTGACTTAATTTTTCAGACACAATATGTTTCTTTGTTTTTTTCACTGCTTGTCTGTATAATCATAAAATGACTGTTTTTATGTTTCTAGAGTACACACAAGACCCTATTTTCAAGCAATATGGGTTTTTCAAAGCACGTTGAAACTATCACTTAGCATTCGTTAAAATCGTCTTAACAAAACCATTCATACAATAGAACAAGAAGTATCTAACCTCTAAAAACTGAGTTAAATGCATCTTTTTTTCTTTTTGCCCAATATGGAAACATATCAAAATCACTGTGGAAACTTCAAACTATGCTTTAAGCATATATTTTCTTGAGTGTGAGAACATCAATTCTCTAAAAAAAATTATATCACTACAACCCGATACAACATTTTTTGCTAATTCATCGGGTGTGTAATGGCTTCGTGACTAAAATATACAAAAAAATATCCTCGAAGCCTTGACGTGACTATTTTTCTGTGATAATATGATTACGAGGATAAAAATTATAATTTATTGGTCACGAGGTGATTTTGTGAATAAACTTCCTTTTCATATAGATTTAAATGAAGTGGACATATTGAAAGAATTAAATACTGCAAATTATCATATAGGTGAACTAAAAGGTATACTTAAAATACTTCCAAATCCTGGAATTGTTTTGAGTTTAATCAATTTAAGTGAGTCAAAAGATTCATCAGCTATAGAAAATATTATGACGACCTATGATGAAATATTTAAGGAGATTGTTTCAAAAACACCTATTGGAGGAAAACCTAAAGAAGTTATCAATTATAAACATGCAATAGATCGTGGTTTATTAGTCATGAGACAAAAAGGATTTATAAGTACAAATATACTTGTAGAAATCCAAAATGTCATCGAACCGAATAAAGGCGGCATAAGAAAACTTCCTGGAACAGTAATCATAAATGATAAAACCAATGCAGTTGTACATACACCTCCACAAAATGAAATAGAGATTCTTGAACTCATGCGTAATCTTGAATTATTTATCAATCAAAATGATGATTATGATCCACTGATTCAAATGGCTTTAATCCACTTCCAATTTGAAAGTATTCATCCATTTTATGATGGTAATGGTAGAACAGGTAGAATCTTAAATATTCTATATTTAGTATTAAAAGAGAAGATAACTGAGCCTATCTTATACTTAAGTAAATACATCATGGAAAACAAGGCACAATATTATGCTCTTTTAAAGAAATGTAATGAGGATTTAGCATACATAAAGGATTTTGTTATGTATATTTTAAAAGGCATTTCAGAAACTTCCATTAATACGATTAATCTCATATTAAGAATTAACCAATCTATAGAGTTAACAAAAGATATGATGAAAAACAGATTACCAGATATTTATCGATATGAAATTGTTGAACATTTGTTTTCATACATGTATACCAAAAATGAGTTCTTCAGAGAAAGTTTGGACATATCTAGAGCAACCGCTACAAAATATTTAAAATTACTTGAAAAAGAAGGGTTTATTGTTTCTGAACAATTAGGTAAAGAAGTTATCTATAAAAATGTTCAGTTGCTCAATCTTATTAAGGAATAAAAGTCATGAACAAGTCAGAGACGAAAAATGGTTATGGCGAATTTGGAAAGGCATACGAATACATGTTTAAAAATAATTTGCATCATAAAGGATCAGTTGATCATGTAATATTGAAAAACATGATTTTTTTAGATGAAGACTCAAAATCATTCCTATATAAAGCCCCACAGTCTGTTTTAACAAATATCAGCAACCACGCACTATATGAAATTGCGCTTAAATCAAAAGGTGATAATCATCTTGAATCCATTGATAGAACAATTGAATTTGTAAATGAAATAGTTGAAAGATTCAATACACCTTTTGAAGAAATGATTTTCGGAGGAACCGAGTTAGAAATCATTAAAAGAGGTAGTGATTGGTGCACAGATATTTCTAGAGTAGGTGCAGCTCTTTTACAATGCTTAGGTATGCCAAGTAGAATTGTGATTTTAGTTAACCAATTTAAATCATATCATGGACATCAAGTTGTAGAAGTGTTTGTGAATGGTACGTATATGATATGTGACTGAACTGATACCAGAAACCTGTACTTAGTGTAAACTAGGATATATGCCGTGCCTCAAACTATGTAGTTTCCAGTCTTTGAATAATGATTTGATATGTGTCAAGTTTAATTATTATTTCTGTAGTAGTAATGGTAATAATACATGGTATTTTAGATAGAAAAAATTATAGACAATAAAGCTCGATGCTTTCATGTCAATAAAATGGATACGTTAAGTGAGAATATAGATTGATAAAGGTATCAATTGAGAGACATTATGGAAAAATCAATCACCATTAATCAAAAAAATCTGTTAATATAAAGGCAGAACTATTGTTTTTTTGGAATTTTATTATTCTGGTTCTATTTATACTTGTATTCTGTTGAACCCACATGGTTATCATCAAAGACTCCTTTCTTCTTAATAGTTGTCGCTTATTTGATTATACCGATACTAGTATTTGCATTTATTGATTATTTCAGGAGTATTTTCAATCATAAACTGGTGTTAATCGTGAATGAAAATGGTATTCATGAGCACTTTATAAAACTACAAAACCATAAGCGAGGTTTATTATTATGAAAAATACATCAAAAAATCAAATACTAATACTTGTAAAACCCACGTTTGAATATCAAAACCAAATTATGGAATATAAAAAAGAGTTCTTAGATTATCATGATTCACTACATGGCGGAAGCGGTTTACAAGACATAAGTGATTTTGGTTCATGGATGAATCATTTAGAAGATATGGCTACACCAGATAGATTACCTGAAGGACGTGTTTTATCATCAGAGTATTTATCTATAAGATTATCTGATCAAAAATTGGTTGGTATGGTAAATATAAGACATTATTTAAATGAAGAACTTTCTAAATTTGGTGGGCATATCGGTTATTCTATTCGACCTACTGAAAGAAACAAAGGATATGCACATGAACAGCTTAAGTTAGCTTTAAAAATATGTGATGAATTGAGTATTAATCCAATACTTCTCACATGCAACAAAGATAATGAAGCCTCAAGAAAAACCATCATAAAAGCATTAGGAATTAAAGAGAATGAAGTGGTTGAAGATGACGGTAACATTGTTGAACGATATTGGATAAATAGGTTGATGGGAGAAAATAGATGATTAAAATTGAAAAAGGAATTCAAACAAGTGTTGGATTGATTGAAAGAGTTACTATGAAGCATCAGGATTTAGAAGTTGTTCTTTTAAGTTATGGGGCATCACTCTATTCTGTTAAATTCAAAAATCTCGAGATGACTGTTAGACCTGATGATCTCGATGCTTTCTTGAATGCTAAATTTTATTACGGAAAAACATGTGGAAGAACAGCAGGACGATTAATAGCACCATCATATGAAATTGATGGTAAAGCATATCCAGTTAAGCCATTTGGAGGAGAAACAACCAAATTGCATGGAGGTAAATTAGGTTTTAGTTATCGTCATTTTGAACTTGTATCTTATGAAGATGAAGAAAACCTTGCTTCTGTAACGTTTAAAATTGTTAGTCCAGATCAAGAAGAAGATTATCCAGGTGAATTAACGCTTTATGTGACGTATATGATTGATCAAAACAATAAACTACGCATGGAATTTGAAGCTACATCAACAAAAGACACGTTATGCAGTGTAACGAATCATATTTATGTTAATCTTGATGGAAAAGGTAGTATCGTTGATCATCAGGTTGAAGTTGAAGCTTCAGAATATGTCTGTCTTAATTCAGATCTCACCCCTCTTAAAAAAACAACCGTTGAAAATACGCCATTTGACTTAAGAAAACGAGATTCAATTCATAACCGATTAGAGTCACTTCGAACAACCTCTATCGGGGGATATGATCATACATGGATTTTCGATCATAAAATAGGGCATGCACTGATTACAAATAGTGATGATAGTATACGTTTAGATATACAAACTAATTATCCAGCACTTGTTATGTTTACACATAATGTTATTTCACCAGATCCGCTTCCTAAAAGATATGGTAATGGCATGCAAGCCGGCATGGCACTTGAGTGTGAGTATGAACCTGGTGGAATCCATTTTCCTGATATGAACGATGCTATTTTGCGTAAGAACGATACCTATCACCATTGGATTGATATGCAGTTTTTAGTAAATAAATAATCATTAAATGATAATAGGAGTGCTTATAGCACTCTTCAGACTGTTGAAAAAGTACCTTTCTCAATGAAAAGTACTTTTTCAACAGTCTGAGGACAATACATATCATGTGTTGTCCTATTATTTCA
>CAYJBI010000086.1:0-6337 GCA_964368345.1 uncultured Mariniplasma sp.
TAATAAGTCCTCTGGTACATGTTTTTTTAAAAACGAATAACATGTTAATAAATTAGGTTTTCTAACATTCAAATTATGCGCATCAGAGGCAATAAAATCGACTAAACCTTCTTTAATCATTTTAATCACTGATTTTGGCTTCACCAATTTATCTAAACCAAGAATCGAAGTTGTGTTAACCTGAATGAAAGCACCTGTTTGTTTAATGCGATAATAGTCTTCATAGGATAGATAAGGATATCTTTCAATATGTGCAACAATTGGAATAAACCCCATCCGTGAAATGTCATAGACAATATCTTCAATAGGTGTCTCATCACGCATCGAAAATTCAATTAAAACATAGGATGAAGAACCCAATGTAAGTGTGTGATAATCAGGGAATAAATGTGAACGATAGAGAACTTCTGCACCTAAATATAAATGAACTGGAATATTTCTTTTACTAACTTCCTCTTGTAATAGTTTAAAAACTTCATGATGTTGGTTTCGTTCAACTTTTTGAACGCGCGATTGTACATGAGGTGTTAGAAAAACATGTGTCGTATTTTCTTTAACTTCTAAAAGAAGCATCTCAATTGATGTATCAATATCTTTAGAACCATCGTCAACATCAAATAAAATATGTGTATGAAGATCAGTAAACATTATTCTTCGTATTTATAACTGTAATCATAACCATAACCATAAGCACCACTCTTGAGACTTACTTGTGTTAGTACAGTTCCAATAATGTGAACGTTATTGCTCTTAAGTGTTTGAATCGCTTCTTTTACTAAACTTTTCTTTGCTACATTTTGAGCAACTATAAAGACAACACCATCTGCATTTCTTGCGACATAAAGTGCATCAGAAACGGCAATAACTGGGGGAGTATCTAGTAAAACATAATCATATTGTTCTCTAAGTTTTAAAATAAGTTCTTTCATCTTAGTTGACTCTAAGACATTAACAACTGCAGTTGTCTTCTCACCAGCAACAATGAAATCAAAACCAAAATCATTTGAATGTTGGATAAGTTCTTCATATTTAATTTTTCCAGCTAAATAGTCAGTTAATCCATCTTTATTAGGAACATTAAACACACGCTGCATTTTAGGCTTTCTTAAATCTAAATCTAATAAGATAACCTTTTTATCTTTTTGAGAAAGTAAGTAAGATAAATTTGAAACAAAGGTTGATTTCCCTTCAGATGCTAGAGTAGATGTAAACTGAATAACTTTAATTTTCCCATCAATATTCGCATAATCAAGATTAATAATAACCTTTTGAAATGACTCTGCAGTATAGGATAAAGGTTGCTCCTTTGTTACTAAGTAATCATAACGCTCATTACGTTCACCATTAAAAATCTTAATCTTCTTTTTCATGAGCGAGTCTCCTTTACTTCAAATTCGGGGATAACACCTAAAACTTGAATACTAAAAGCATTTTCAAGTTGTTCTTTCGTTCTAAATGTATTATTAAATAGCTCTTTAACAAAGGCAATACCAACACCTAGGATGCCACCAAGAATTAAACCAATAACGACATAAAGGATTTTATTAGGTGAATCATAAACACCACGTTGTGCAGTACTTGTGCGAATGATGTTATCTTCTAAGATTGCCACATTTAAGTCAGCAAAGCTAATCGCTTCTTCGATGACTTCATTCACGACAAGTTGTGAAAGATTGGGATCACCTGAAATATAAGATATATTAATGAAATAACTTGTTGTGGATGATGAAACTGACAGATTTGATTGTAACTGCTTAGATGAAATATTTAAACCTAAATCTGTAATCACCTTATCTAAAACAATAGGCATTGAAATTAAATCAGCAGCTGTTGCCATAAGACGTTGTGCATTCACAAGGTCAAATGAATCATTTGTTCCTGATTCTACTTGGACTTGCACCATGACATAAGCATTTGATTTGTATTGCGGATCAGCAATAAAATATGCATAAACCCCTGCGATTGCTCCTACTAAAAATGTTGAAACAAGTATCAAAATAATATTACTCCGTAAAATCTTAAATAAGTCTATGAGACTGATCTCATTTGTTGAATCTTGTTGTTGTTCGTTCATACGGTCCTCCTCAGTAATGAATTAAATGTTTGCATACTATTAATAGTATATCATTTCTCTTTATGATTTGAAACTAAGACATTTCATTTTCTGATATGTTTGGTGAATAACTAAAAAAATCAAATCAATATTTCATAAAAATAAATCTCTTTTCAGATACTCAAAAGCTAAATAACTTCGAGTTTTGAAAAGAGATGTTATTAAGCTTTAAGTTTATTTAGAAATAACTTGTTGAATCATGGATGTAATGGCATCAATCTCTGAAGGTTTTAATGTGGTCATAGGAATGAAAGTGCCTTCACGATTCTTATTGTAGTAAATTAGATTTGCTTGAGCCCAATTGCGTTTTGTTTCATCTGTTGAATCAACATAACCAACAATAATATCATAAGCTTCTTCAAGTGCTGTAGCATAACCTACAACTTCACTATTGAGAGCAACAACTTCTGGATCTAAAAGATAATTAATAAACAAATGTGCACGGTCAACATGTTTTGCTGTATTAGGAATAACCATCGCATCAATAAAAACTAATGTGTTATTAGGAATATAGATATCAAATTCTGATCTGACTTGTTCTAGTGTTTTACCTTCATCAAGTTGAATATATAAACGATCTAAATAATCACCAGTGTAGGTAAATGCCATATCAAGATTATCTGACTCGATATCACGTTTGAGCATGTCATCGCCCCATTGTGTAAAGTTAGCTCCTACAATATCTGCTCTAACTTGTTCTAAAAGTGTTGTTGAATATGTATTTGGATTTAAACCACGATAGAACATCGCAGCAACATAGGCCATTTGAGGGACATCATACATACCACGGCGTGCACTTGGGAAATAAGTTGAACTATTAAAATAAACATCCCAACCATGTTGGTTGATAGCTTCTTCTAAACCATCAACACGATTATTATAAATAATACCAAAAGTACCCCAGAAATAAGGAACCATATATTTCTTATAGTCTACATCTTCACTCGTTCTTGCTAAAGTTGTAGCTGTCATTGAATCAAAAATTTGTTCAACACCATCCATATAAGTTACATCGTTATAATTAGGCAATTGTTCATAATCTAGTTCAATGAGCATATCTTCATCAGCCATTTTTTCAATCATATAGTCTGATGGAATAACTAAATCGAAAGGTGTTGTTCCACTCTTGATTTTTGAATAAAATAATTCATTTGAGTCAGCAACACTAATTTTTACATTTATGTTGTATGCATCCTCAAAATTTTTAACAACTTCATCATTAATATATTCACCCCAGTTTAAAATATTGAGTACAGGGCGAGAATCACATGATGCAGCACTAATTGCTACTAGTGCTAATACAAAGACTAAAAATATTTTTTTCATTTTACTTCACTCTTTTTTCCTTTCTTTGAATGTTGAATAAAGGTATATCCCATCAATCCTGCCAGTGTGAAAAGAGTAAGTAATGTAGAGAAAGCATACACTGACGGTGTTAAATTACGACGACCAATGACACCATAAATCCAAATCGATAAATTATCAAATCCAGCTCCGGTGTTAAAATAACTAATGACAAAGTCATCGATACTCATGGTTAATGCAAGAAGCATACCTGAGAAAATTCCTGCTTTAATTGCAGGTATAACAACTTTAATAAGTGCTTTAAATGGTTTAATACCAAGATCTAAAGCAGCATCCATCATGTTGGGATCAGTTTCTTTTAATTTAGGCAAAACTGATAAAACAACATAAGGTAATGTAAAGAATAGATGTGCTAACACCAATGTAAACAGACCAAAGATATTAGGGAAAATTGGCATCAATAATCTGAATAAAAGCATCAATGAGAAACCTGTAACAATATCTGCATTAAGCATTGGAACATTATTCATCAACATTACTTTTTGTCTTTTCTTTTTTTCTAAAGAATAAAGGCCTACTGCAAAGAATGTTCCTGCTATTGTAGCTATTAGTGTTGCAATAAACGACACAATAAACGTATTTCTTATGGCAGTCATTAAATCTTCTTCTTGTAAGATGTTTGGATACCAATCAAACGTCACTTTTAAAAACTCAGATGTTCTTACTGAAGAGTTAATCGATTGAAGTGCTATAACAATAATCGATAAATAAAGCATCAAGAAGATAATAAAGAAAATGATGTTCTTTAATAATTTAATTGGCTTTTGAAACTTTGAATAATCTTTATATCCATATTCTTCTAAAGAAGCCATGGGATAGTTTTTATTTTCCATCATAATAACGTTTCCCCTTCCTTATCAAATCTAGTTAATAAAAGGATTGATCCTAAAATAAAGACAAGAATAACAACAGCTAATAATGAGCCGTGATTATAGAAAATGGTTGAAGACAATAATTTGTTTTCAATAACATTACCAATAAATAGATAATTCCCTTTACCTAAAATCTTAGGAATTGCAAATCCAGCAAGCGTTGGTAAGAAAACCATAATAGAACCTGTTACAACACCTTTGAATGATAGTGGAAAGATAACCTTCCAAAACTTTTTAAATGGTGTTAATCCTAAATCAAGTGCAGCTTCTTGCAACGCATAATCAATCTTTTCTAGGGCTGTATAAACAGGAAGTATCATAAATGGAAGATATGTAAAAACAAGACCAATTAAAATAGCAATAGGTTTACCACTGATATTACCAAAAGGAGAAAAACCTAGAAGTGAACTAATAATATTATTTTCGGAAAAAATATTATTTAGTGCATCAACTCTTAAAATGAGGTTTGACCACATAGGTAATATAACAATTGTTAAAATAATGAATTTATTTTTAAATTTCGATTGAAAGATATGATAGGCAGCGAAATAACCTAAAACAAAAGATATAACCGTTGTTAATATAGCGAAAACAAAACTATTTCTAAAAGCAATAAGATTTTGACTTTGAAACAATATAGACCAATGGTTCAATGAAACATTAATTTGGTTTAATGAAATAGAAGAATCATAATTCGATACAGAGATTAAAACCATGGCAATCAAAGGTACAAAAACTAATATATATAGCCATATCTGATAAGGTATAGCTAGTACCTTAAACGATTTATCCATTGTTATCAACCTTCATCATATGGATTTCATAAGGATCTACTGATAAACCTATCGACTGTCCTACTTCGTATGTTTCATAAGTGTTTACCATCACTTTAACACCATTGATGTCAACATCAAGTTCATTATGTACACCTTTGAATAATGAGAATGTTACAGTGCCTTTAAGTTTAGCCTTATCCAAACTAACGACGTCAAAATCTTCTGGACGAATGACAACATCTACTTGTTCATTATCTCCAAATGTATAACCCATACAATTGAAATCGACACCGAAGAAATTAACAACATCCTTTTTAACATATGTTCCAGGAAAAATATTGGTTTCGCCAATGAAATTTGCAACATATCTATTAACCGGTTCATTATAAATCGATTTTGGTGTACCTAATTGTTGGATTAACCCATTTTTCATAACAACAATACGATCTGACATTGTCATTGCTTCTTCTTGATCATGAGTCACAAAAATAAAGGTTATACCAAGTTTAAGTTGCATTTCTTTTAATTCGTATTGCATGTTTTGTCTTAGTTTTAAATCAAGTGCTGCAAGTGGTTCATCTAGCAATAGAATCTGTGGTTTATTAACAATAGCTCTCGCTAATGCAACTCGTTGTTGTTGTCCACCAGAAATCTGGTCGATTTTTCTAAGTTCATAACCATTTAATTTAACTAAAGCAAGTGCATCAGATGCCGCTTTATCAATCAACTGTTGAACGATTTTATATACAGCACGATGATTCTTCTTTTCATGTGATGGATATGTTTCTTTATAAATGGAATCGATTAAAGATTCACCAAAGAAATGCACAAGGTAATCAAGATTCCTATTGCGTAATCCAAATGCTACGTTTTCTAAAACATTTAAATGTGGAAATAGAGCATAACGCTGAAACACGGTATGAATAGGACGCGCATAAGGAGGTAAATCATTGAAGACTTTACCATTGATAATGATCTTTCCTTCATCAGGCTGCACAAATCCACCAATCATGCGTAATGTTGTTGTTTTACCACAACCAGACGGACCAAGTAGTGTGACAAATTCATTTTCAAAAATTGTGAGATTTAAGTTGTCAACTACCGTTTCACCATCGTAAGATTTTGTGACATTGATTAATTCGATTAGGGGTTTTTTATTCACCTTGTAACTCCTTATATTTTATATTCTTTTACAAGCAATAATTATAGAC
>CAYJBI010000087.1:0-6239 GCA_964368345.1 uncultured Mariniplasma sp.
ACACTGATGTCAACAAAAAAGTTAAGAAATAATTAAGAATTGACACATTTCTTACATTTATCGTTTTTAAAAAGAAAAAAACGCAAAATTATACTCAATTTTGCGTTTTATTGTGTTATTTTTAACTTATTTAATAAGACTTGCTAATTTACCAACAGTTCTGATTAACTGTGCAGTATAGCTCATTTCATTATCATACCAAGCCATAACCTTAACTAATTGACGATCACCATAGTTAACGATTTGAGTTGTGTGTGCATCATAGATTGAACCAAAGTGTGTACCGATAACATCTGATGATACGATTGGGTCAGCCATGTAGCATAAAGTTTCATTAGCTGCTTTTCTAAATGCTTGGTCAATTTCATCTAAAGTCGTATGTTTTTTAACTTCAACAGTTAAATCAACAACAGAACCTGTGATTGTTGGAACACGTAATGCAGTACCATCAAGTTTACCTTTTAATTGTGGTAATACAAGACCGATTGCTTTAGCTGCACCAGTTGATGATGGAATAATGCTTTGAGCAGCTGCTCTTCCTCTTCTTGAAAGGATACCCTTCTTGTGTGGTTGGTCCATAAGTGATTGGTCATTAGTGTATGCGTGAATTGTTGTCATCATACCACCAACAATACCAAAATTATCATCTAATACTTTTGCAATTGGAGCTAAACAGTTTGTTGTACATGATGCACCCGAAATAATGTTTTCACTACCATCAAGTGTATTATCATTAACATTGAATACGATTGTCTTAACATTTCCTGATGCTGGTGCTGAAACAACAACTTTCTTAGCGCCTGCTTCTAAATGCCAACCTGCTTTAACTTCATCAGTAAATAAACCTGTACATTCTAATACAACATCAACATTGAGTTTGCCCCAAGGTAATGCTTTAGGATCTTTTTCTGCGAAAATAGGAATAACTTTACCATCAAAAACTAAATTAGATCCTTCAAATGATACTTTGTCAACCATAAAAGGTCCTTGTGCAGTATCATACTTAGTAAGATATGCTAGAGTTTCTGCATCTGTTAAGTCGTTAATACCTACAACATCAAATCTTGAATCTTTAGACATCAATCTGAATGCGAGACGTCCAATGCTGCCGAAGCCATTAATTGCTACGCGAATTGCCATATTTTTTAATTCCTCCTTGAATTGTTTTATTCATCGACTATATTTTACCATTACTCCTCATAATTGCAAACATAATGAAACCGTGTTCATAAATGTAAACGTTTTTTCTTCCCTTTAGGGAGTTGATTTGATATAATAGGTATGGCTTAAAGGGATTGCCAAGAATAATTAGAGAAGGTGATATCCATGACCAAGAACATAGAAATCGAGTTTAAAACTGGCTTACCCCCAGAAAAGTATCATGAGTTACTCAAGTTATTTAAACTAGAGAACAATATATTTAAACAAACTAATCACTACTTTGATACAGATGATTATGATCTCAATCATAAAAAAATGGTTTTGCGTATTCGTCAAAAAAGTGATCAACGTTATAAAGTGACTTTAAAAAGTCAAAGTGATCAAGGTGCCTTTGAAAGTCATGTTTTACTTCAGCCTCAACAGGCAAAAGATATGATTGCTAACGGCTTTGCGACAAAAGACTTTTTTGAAGACATTGATTATTTTGTTAAGTTTAGAGTTTCATTAGATAATTATCGTGTCAGTACCCCCTATGAAGGTGGTGTTCTCTTTCTAGATCGATGTGAATACTGCAATGTTATCGATTATGAAGTTGAATATGAAGTCAATGATTATCATCAAGGGCAAAAATTATTCGAAAAGTTTTTAAATGATTATGGTATTGCACAGACTCCTACAAGACGCAAGAGTGAACGTGCTTTCATGTGTAGAAGATAGTAAACAATAGCAATCCTTCCTGGATTGCTTTTTTTGTAAATGCTTTCATCAAAAAGCTTAAATGATGATGTCTAAACAGGATTAAATGCTGTTTTTTCACGAAATAAAGCCATTATACGTCGAATTACATTGACATTACTTCAATGAAAACATATAATATACTATGTAAATAAATGTTCGATGGAGGGCCTAATGAAAGAACGTAGCCTATTATTTTTTATCACATCTCTAACTGTGACCATTCTCTTGATTATCTCGCTTGTCATCCGTTTACTGCCATGGTTTGAAAATTATGGTACATTAGCGATGCCGTCTTTCTACTATTTTATATTTCCAACAGCACTCCTTTGGGTGGGTTGGTTCTTCGATAGAAAGTCATTGCTTCTAGCTGCTTCAATATTACTTGCGATGTTGTTTGGTATTCATCTTGATAACGCTGGTTTATTAAATGGTGACATTTTCGTTATCCCATCACAAGCACCTATCGTACGCACAATATTTGTTTTGAGTTTATTACTCATTACTGGTGGAGCTGGTTTAGGATTCTACAGTTATTACACGTTAGAAAAACAAGTATCTAAATAAGAATAAGAAAAAGGACCTTCTTGGAAAGTCCTTTTTTTTATGCACTAAGAAGTATGTAAATCTTTTTTAATTTCATCAAAATAGCGTTTTAATGCACTTTGATAATCGCAATATTCGCCATGTGGACAATCTACGCACATGATTAATTCTCTTAATCGTTTAGGAATAAATACCCTAATTTCTTCATCGTTATACCCTACTTGTAACTTGTCTCCATCAATCATAATTGGACGTTTCAAAACAGATGGGTTATCAATAATGAACTCTTTAAGTTCACTAATCTTCATATCTTCAACATCAAGCGATTGTTCTTTAAATATCTTTGAGCGTGTAGAAATGATGTCTTCAAATCCATTTTCAGCGTTTTCCAACATCCGATCAATGTCTTCTTCTGTGATACGCTGGTTAAATAAATTTTTTTCCTCATAAGGAATCTTGTGATCATCAAGCCACTTCTTCGCTTTCCGACAAGATGAACAACTAGGTGTAGTAAAAATTGTAATCATTGTCTTCCTCCTTTGGGAGCATAGGTTTCAGCCTATAGCACTATGTGTTCTTGTTTTTCGGGACTTGCCCGCTGTTTAATTATATAATTAATCATCCTTAATTACAACAGCACATTGAAAAATGAGTGTATTTTACATAATTTTCCAACTTAAATTCCTGAGTTGGTTTATGATAGGTTATAATAGAATTAATGCCATATCAAAAGGAGTAAGAAAAATGTCTACTTGGAATTTATCGTTATTTTACACCAATTTAGAAGCTTGGGAAGAAGATTTAAAAAAACTCCCGCAACATATTGATCACTTAGCTTCCTTCAAAGGAAAATTATCTGATCTTAAATCTTTTAAGGATTTTTATGTTGCTGAGGAAGAAACAACAAAATTGATGTATCGGTTATATGGTTTTATTCATTTATCATCAGATCTTAATTTGAAGGATACTGTTAAATCTTCAAAAAACCAACAACTGATGTTACTATTTTCTGATTTAGGACAAAAAACATCTTTCGTTTCACCCGAATTAATTAATTTAGGTGAAGAAAAAGTCATGTCTTATATTCAAAGTGATGATTTTTTACGCACACACAAATTTGAAATTGAAAAATTGTTTTTACAACAAAAACATGTTTTATCTGAAGATCAAGAAACGATTTTAGCAAACTTTGGTACTTCAAGAAGTGTTCCATCTTCTCTCTATCAAGCTTTAGCCATTATTGATCGCCAAGATGAAAAAATTACACTTTCTTGTGGTAAAGAGATCACAGTCACTCAATCTAATTATCGTTCATTACTTGCAGATACAGAAGAAGCTATTGATCGTAAAAGAATCTTCCAAGCTGCATTTAAACGCTATAAGGATAATCGCGCTGCATTTGCAAGCACTTATAATTTAGTGCTTCAACAAATGGCTGCAAACTATAAATCAAGAAATTATGAAAGTGCACTTGATGCTGCATTATTTAGAAACAATATTCCAACATCTGTATTTCATAATTTAAAAGATGCTGCTTATGAAAACACAGAACACATTAAGCGCTACATTGCATTACGTAAAAAACACTTAAAACTTGATAAATATCATACCTATGATCGTTTCATGAAACTTGCAAAGGATTCAACTAAATATCCTTTCGAAACCGCAAGAAACCTTTTCTTTGAGGCAATTAAACATATGGATCCTGTCTTTGTTAATCATCAAAAAGATGCACTTAAAGACGGATTTGTCGATGCTTATCCTCAAGAAGGAAAAAGAACAGGTGCTTATTCATCAGGATTATACGGATTTCATCCCTATATTTTATTAAATCACGATGAAACACTCGATTCAGTCTTCACACTTGCGCATGAAGCAGGACATTCAGCGCACACCCTATTCTCAAATGAATCACAACCAATGGCAATGGCTGATTACACCATCTTTGTTGCTGAAATTGCATCCACATTTAATGAACATATCCTTCTTGATTATTTAATTCAAAAATCAACAACTAAGGAACAAAAAATTGATCTTTTAGAAACAGCACTTGATGGTATCATGGGTACCTTCTTCCGTCAGACACTATTTGCTACTTATGAATATGAAGCAAATAAGCTTGTTGAACAGGGTGTCCCCATCACTTACCAATCATTATCAAAAATTATGATTGATCTATACAAGCATTACTATGATTTAGATATTACTGAAGAAGATGGAAAAGAATATGTATGGGCTTATATTCCTCATCTATATTACACACCATTTTACGTGTATCAATATGCAACATCTTATAGCGCTTCACTAAAGATTTATGATAACGTTAAAAAGGGTGTTCCACAATCAATGGAAAACTATCTTGGATTACTAAAATCTGGTGGTTCTGACTATCCAGTTAACCAAGCTGCAAAAGCTGGTGCTGATTTAACAAATAAGGAAACATTCATGGCTGTTATTGAAAGATTCAAGAGTCTTATTGATCAACTCGAAAAAGTTCTTGAAGAATAATGAACACTCATGTATAATGAAACTGTGCATTGAAGAGGATGAAATCATCAATTAAGCGTCATACCAAGCGATTCGGGATGGTGAAAGCCGAAAATGATTATGATGATGTGGGCCCTTGGAGCATAGAGTCAGTCGGCTTTAACGACATATGAGGGCTAAGTCAATGACTTAGAACTAAGGTGGCACCGCGTGTAAACGTCCTTAGATATTTAAGGACGTTTTTATTATATTAAGGAGGTATTACACATGGCAACATCCATTCAAACAAAAACTTTAGATGAAGTTGAACTTCCCATTAATCTTTCTGTTAAAGCTGTAAAGCGTAAAACACTTGTTTCAGGTATTCAACCCACAGGTAAGTTAACTTTGGGTAATTATATTGGAGCACTTAGACAATTTGTTCAACTCCAAGACGAATTATCTGATACAGAGTTTTTCATTTTTATTGCCGATCTACATGCTATTACAACACCACAAGATCGTCAAGAACTAAAAAAGAATATTCGAAGTGTGGCAGCTCTTTACATAGCATGTGGCCTAGATCCTGAAAAAGTCAATCTTTTTGTACAATCAGAAGTTTTAGAACACAGTTCCTTAGGTTATATTATGGAATCCACAGCATACGTCGGTGAAATGGAAAGAATGACACAGTACAAAGATAAAAAAGGTAAACAAACAGATGGAATACGCACATCTCTTTTGACTTATCCTGCTTTAATGGCTGCAGACATTCTTCTTTATGATGCTCACTTAGTTCCTATTGGAGATGACCAGAAACAACACCTAGAACTAACGAGAAATTTAGCAACTCGTTTTAATAATCTTTATGGAGACACATTTGTTGTTCCTGAAGGTTTCTACCCTAAAACTGGCGCTAGAATCAAGAGCTTATCAGATCCTGATAAAAAAATGTCGAAATCAGATGAAAATCCCAAAAGTTATATTTTATTATTGGATGATCTTCAAGCCATACGAAACAAAATTAAAAGTGCAGTGACTGATTCAGATGGCATCATTAAATTTGATCAAAAAAAGAAACCAGGCATTTCAAATCTTCTTCAAATTTATGCATCATTAAGTGATTATTCCCTCAAAGAGTTAGAAGAAAAATATAAAGATTTAAATTACGCAACTTTTAAAGCTGATTTAGCAGAGATTGTTGTTGATACCATAAGACCCATTCAACAAAAGTATTTTCAAATCATTAATGATTCAAAATTAGATGACATCTTAAGTCGTGGTGCAGATCGTGCAAGATTTATTGCAGGTAGAAAACTTCAAAAAGTATA
>CAYJBI010000088.1:0-6117 GCA_964368345.1 uncultured Mariniplasma sp.
CTATCATACACATGGTATTGATATGAGCTTAATTCAACATAAAAACAATATTCGTGCCATTAGTAAAAGTTATGGATCTGGTCAAACCCTTTTCCATGATTACTATGCACCTGATATCTTTCAAATCATGATTGAAATGATTGACGATGTCACAAGACGTCTTAGACTTCATAAAAAAGTTGCACGAACCATTCACTTTGGTATTGGTTATAGTAAAGAAGTCGGTGGCGGCTTCAGTAAACAAATCACATTAGAACAGCCTACTTCTAATGCATCTACTATTTATGAAACATGTCTTCAAATATTTGAATCCCATTACGAAGATGAACCTATTCGACGCATACACGTAAGCGTAGGAAACCTGCTTAATCAACATATTTATCAGTTCTCATTATTCGAAGATACTGATCGATTGATGAAAGAACATCAACTTCATCTTGCGATGGATGATCTTAAATTCAAGTATGGGAAAAATAGTGTAAACCGGGCTTCAAGTGAGTTGGAATCTTCAACGATTAAAGAAAGAAATCAAATGATTGGTGGCCATCATGCCTAGTACATATGTCGATCGTGGAATTATTAAGTGGGCACCCTTTGATGCATTAGTAGGTTATAGTGCGATGATTCGTGAGATGAAACTTCGTCTTGGTAAACGCGATAAACCTATATTAAGTGATGATCAGTATGATGAATTGAATCAAAAATTAGTTCTTGCTCTTCATCAAGATTTAGAGATTTCTGTTGCTTATTTTAAAGACGGATACATCCGAACAACATTCGGAAAAATAAAAAAAATTGATCCCATTTCAAAAGTCATCATCATGACACCGTTTGAACGTATACTTTCAACGGATATGATTGAAATTACATTCTAAAAGGCTGGTTATAGACCGGCTTTTTTGTTGTATAATGAAACTATTAAAGCACAAGGGGAAAAAACATGACAAATCGTAGACAAATTTATATCCTATCAATCATACTCTTACTTATTCTTGGTTTTGTTTTACGCTTAACCTTACGGGATATGCAAAGTTCTTGGTATGCTATTATCCAAGATGTTACTTGGATATTATCTGCATTAGTTCTGATTTTATTTTTTTCAAACTATAAAAAAACCTTCTTATCGTTTTTTAAAGAGGCGAAGGGCCTTAACATTTTAGTAATCGCATTTCTTATCATGGAATCATCTTTCATGATTAAAAATGCCACCCATATCGGAATGTCCTATCCTTTCGGGTTATTACTAAGTCTTTGGGTTTGGTTAATGATCTTTTTATTATTACCACCTTTAGTAGCCCGTATTTGGGGAGTTTTTTCTATTTGTTTTTTTACAGCATATACCATAGGACAAGATGTTTATCTTCGTATCTTTAAAGACTATTTTAGTTTTAAAGAAGCCTTAACACTCCGTGAAGGACTTGAGTCCGGAGAAAGTATGTACCGCTTTAATTTTCTTCATTTATTTGTTTTACTCGTGATGGTTATATCTATCTACTTCTATCTTAAAACTAAACAGAAAAAAATGCTTATCACTTTTCAAAAAGTGAAAACACTCCATTTTTCTTTACTTGTTTTCATTTTACTTGTCTTATTGAATGTTAATTCCAGAATTTCATTGCCTGGGCAGACAAAGTTTACTTCAGATTTTTATCTTTATCAAAGTGTCTATTCGAGACAAGAAATTGCCCAAAGATTTGGTTTCTTCCATTTGATGGGACGCGATATCATTGATACATTATCTCCTGTCGTAGGAACAAAGAAAGATGTTCTTTCAATTGATTCATACTTTGAAGAAAATCCAAAATATCTAGATACTCATAGTCAAAGTGGTATCTTTGAAAATAAGAACTTAATTTTTATTCTTGCAGAATCCTATGACGAAATAGCACTTGACCCTTTGTTAACTCCTCATCTATATAAACTCAAAAGTGAAGGTTTTAGTTTTAATCATCATTTCACACCTGTATTTCAAAGAACAACAAGTGATACTGAATTTATATTCAATACAGGATTACTTCCATCCATTGATGATGGTCCAACAGTGACTGTTTTCAAAGAAAATAGTTATTCATATTCTTTAGCCTCACTCTTTAAATCCAAAGGCTACCTCACACAAGCTTTCCATGGCAATTATAAAGAATTTTATTCGCGACAAATTATATATGACAATTATGGTTATGATGCTTTTTACGGAAGAGATGAACTTGGTTTAAATAAAACGAATAATCGATTTGACACTGTTTTTTTTGAATCAGCAAAAGATTTAATCTTACCCAATAATACCCCTTTTATGAGTTTTATTATCACATTTTCTGGTCACTCTCCTTATACGGATAACCATCTTGTTGTCAATGAACGTATCAATGAGGTTACAGAACTTTATCCGAATGATCATGAAATCATGAATAATTATAGAGCAACACAACTTGAATTAGATGCGATGATAGGACTTCTCTTCGATGCTTTAATCGAAAAAAATCTTTTAGATGAAACAGTTATTGTTTTATCTGGTGATCATTATCCTTACACAATGCCTGAAGAAGTTTACTCTATTTATGCTGGTGTTAGAGAAGATTATTTAAAACAAACAGGAAATCTTTATATATGGAATCCAGATATTTCACATTTAGACTATAATAACTTATCAACATCATTTGATATTCTTCCAACGATTAATTCTTTATTTAATCTTGAAGGAAATCCAACATATTATATCGGAAGAGATCTTTTTTCAACACAAAAGAGTCTTGTTTTGTATAAAAATTTCAGTTATTATAATGACATTAATTATACGTTTTTAAAAGACCCTAACGCCACATCAGATGAAGCTAAATATGTTGAAGAAATCTATTTTATTTATAAAAAAATCTTACGTACAAATTATTTCAAACGAGGTAACCAATGAAGATAATAATTGCTGGAGGAACAGGATTATTAGGCTCAGAAGCTGCAAGAATTATGATTGATGCAGGCCATGAAGTCCATGCGATAACTCTTCCATTTAAAAATCTTAACATCCCTAAAGAAATGATTCTTCATGAACTTGATTTTATTCATGCATCAGATGAGAAACTTGATCATTTGATGCACAATATGGATGCATTTGTGTTTGCCGTTGGAGTTGATGAAAGGATTGAGTTTAAAAAACCTGTTTTTGAAGCTTATGAAAAATACAACATTGTACCTTTATACCGGTTGCTTTCATCAGCAAAAAGATGTAACGTTAAAAAAGCGATTGTCTTAGGAAGTTATTTTTCATATTTTGCGAAAAACTTAAAAGAATTTCGTCTTGAAGAATATCATCCCTATATTAAAAGTAGAATCAAACAAGAAAACACTGCTTTTTCATTAGCTGATGATTCTTTTTCTGTTGTCGTTTTAGAACTCCCCTATATTTTTGGCATTCAAGAAGGTAGAAAACCTGTTTGGTCTATATTTATTGAGAGATTTCATCGCCCAAAAATCATCTTTTTTCCTAAGGGAGGAACATCGATGGTGACTTTATATCAAGTAGGTATCGCTATTTATCATGCGATATTATATGGAGAAAATAAGACTGCATATCCTTTAGGATATGTTCAAATGCCATGGCGAGTGTTAATCAAAAAAGTGTTATCTTCGATGAAACAAAAAAAGTTAATCATAACTGTTCCTAATTGGATGGCACAACTTGGGTTTAATGCTCTTCAAAAATCCTATGAAAAAAAAGGGATTGAACCTGGGCTCAATCCTAAGAAATTTATCAAACTTATGTCTTATAAAACGTATATTGATCCTGCGTTGTCAAAAGATTTAAGAATTCCTGACGATGATATCAATAAAGCAATTGATGAATCAATAACTTATGCTTACCGTATCTATTTAGAAAAATTAGAAGTTACTGATATGAAAGTGTCATCGTGATGAACAATCTTTGGCATTCCTGTTAATGTGAAGTTTGCTGAGTTAATACGATATGTATTTGTTCCATCTCCTTCAATTTGTTCAGGGTTAGTAAAATAAAGTTCGCTGTTTCCTTTAACCTTAACACCGAGCAAGCTCGTGATATTAATATAAATTTTTATTTTAGTAAAGCTATTAATTTGGCTAGGATTATAAAAAACACTATCTTTTTTCATCACTAAATTAATGATGACATTATTTCTTTTTGTTTGTTCGTTATATAAAAGAAATGCGCGTGATTCTATTTCACTTGGCGGTGTCACAAATTCATAATTGACACCTTCTCTTTCAAATCTTAACTTATCAAACGTAATTGAAGATATAATTTTACCTTCGATGACTCTAAAAGGGATCTTAATCGAAACAAAAGCAAAATTTTGAGGACTTTCAAAAACATCGGATTCCTTCAAACCACTTTCAATCATATGAAACATCATGCTTTTTCGTTCAATGGCACGTTGGATGTATCTTGTTGACTCACCATAAATAAGCATACGATCCATGAATTCAATAATGGAATAGTTTGATGAAGCAAATTGAAGTTCTCTAAACATTTCTGCACGTCTATTGGTATCATCGTTAATTTTAACGACTGTACGATTATGGAGTAAAATAAGTAAACTGAATAGCATTGATGATAGAAACGATGCAAAAGCAACAAAAACAGTGGCAACACGAATACCAATAACATTAAACATGCTATCGAGTTCATCACCAAATAACAGCATAAATAAGCTCAAAACAAAGACAGTTGAACCTGCTATTCCAATAACAATAATAATAATATTTCGTTCTTTCTTCATAAAAAAATCAACACCTTATTCCTATTCTTGTTTTACTATTATAACACTCTTTTATCAAAAAAAGTCAATGTTTTAATCATCATCGTTAACTTGACATAAAAGCGCTTTCGTTATATAATCATTTTAGAATTTAAGATGCTAAAAGAGATCAAGAGCGAAGTCTTACAAATGCATGCATTGCATTTTTGATTTTGCTATTTATTTTATAAGTTTTAAGGAGGGTTATCGTGCTTAATGAACAAAAAATAATACCCGCAATCAGTAACCACCAAGAGCTTAAAGCATTTTTATCTACGAAGCTTACTTTCGGTATTTTAATGAATTTCCAACTTGCTCAATTACCAGAGTTAGTTAAAGAGATGAGATCATATCAAAAAAAAGTTTTGATTCATTCTGAATTAATCAAAGGATTGAGTTCTGATGAGTTTGGTGCAATATATCTTATTCAAGTACTAAAAGTTGACGGGATCATCTCGAGCAAGCCAAAAGTGATTGAAGTTTGTAAAAAGAGGAAAGTCATTGGTATACTTCGTTTCTTCTTGAAAGACTCGATATCACTAGAACAAAGTTTAGAAGTCGCGATAAAAACCAACCCTGATTATCTTGAGGTATTACCTGCACTATGTATTGATATCATTCCAGAAATTAAAAGTAAAGTGAATGCTGAAATTCTATTAGGCGGTTTGATTCGAAATAAAGAACAAATCAAAGCATGTTTGTCAGCTGGTGCAATTGCCATTACAACCAGCAACCCCAATTTTTGGGTTTAAATGTTAATCTAATTCTAAGAGATAAGAGAGAAAAACATATGTGAATCACATGTTTTTCTCATTTTTTTATAGGAGGCACTATGTACGATTATTTAATTATAGGATCCGGTATCATCGGATCACTTATCGCAAGAGAACTTTCGCGCTATGAAGTTTCAATCTTAATCATCGATAAGGAAAATGATATTGCTAGTTATCAAACAACAGCAAATAGCGCAATTATTCACTCTGGTCACGACCCAAAAGAATACTCTCTCAAAGCAAAACTTTGTGTAGAGGGCAATCAGCTCTATGAAACACTTGAAAAAGAATTGAACATACCTCTTCTAAGAACAGGTGCTTTTGTTGTTGCGCATAATAAAGATGAGGAAGATATGTTAGAAACTCTTTATCAGCGAGGATTGCATAATGGCGTTAAAGATATGCATTTTCTATCTGGTGAAGAAGCAAGAGTTTTAGAACCTTTATTATCAACTTCAATTACAAGAGTGTTATCACTTCCTTCTACGAAAGTGACATATCCTTGGGAAGTTGCGATTGCTGCTGTCTCAAACGCTATGAAGAATGGTGCTCTTTTTCAAAGAAATAGTCATGTTATAGAT
>CAYJBI010000089.1:0-6027 GCA_964368345.1 uncultured Mariniplasma sp.
AATAAGAAGAAATTGGATTATTAAGTACATCTCTAATTTCAAAGATCGATGCATACTTCTCAATTTCTTTCATACGGAAATCTTCTGATAATTCAAATACATCACTTATAAATGATAAATACTGTAAACCTGAAAGTGATTCATAGATATCTGGATTATCAGGTATATAAGCAATCTTTTTCTTAACAGCTAAGGAATCTTTTTTTACAGATAACCCATCAACTAAAATTGAACCTTCTTCAAAATCGATAATACCTGCAATAGATTTAAGTAGGGTTGTTTTACCGGCACCATTGTGTCCGACAAATCCAAAGATGTCCCCCGCTTCAATCGTCAATGACACGTCATTACATGCTTTTTTAACGCCATCATAACTTTTTGAAAACCCTTGAATAACTAACATAATATTTTCCCCTTTCAAACGCTTTTTCATTGATATTGTACCACTTTTCAGTTATTTTATATTATTTTATGTTATTTTTGATGATTTAACGTATAATATAGGTGATTTTGATTCATATTTAAGGAGGGGTTTTTATGAAATCTAGTCGTGAATTACGCCATCAAGCTTGGAACCAGTTGAAAACGAGTTATTGGATGGTCTTTGTTGTAACTTTGATTGTTTTTATGCTTCCAACTGCATCATCTATTGCAGTAATCGGATTTATTATTGCTGGACCACTTTTAGTAGGTCAATCGATTTATCTTATGGATATGATAGAAATAAATCCTGATGGTAAAAAGATTGAACTTATCATCGAGGGATTCAAAAAGAGTTTTGTCAATTCTTTAGTTGCCATGCTACTTGTCGGTATATTTACATTTTTATGGACACTTCTATTTATCATTCCTGGAATTGTTAAGTCTTTAGCGTATGCAATGACACCTTATATTATCGCTTCTGATCCATCGATTGACGCAATGAAAGCTATCGATAAATCTCAAGAGATGATGAAGGGTCATAAGATGGAATTATTTCTTCTTTACTTAAGTTTTCTAGGATGGTTTATTCTTGCTGCAATAACTGTTGTTGGTATGATTTTCTTAGTTCCCTACATACAAACGACTGTTGCAAACTTCTATATTGAACTTAGAGGAAAGAAAAAGTTTGTAGACGCAGTCTTTGAATAAAAATAAAACAAAAGGCCTTTTGGCCTTTTTTTTACCATAAATGATGAACATGCGGTTTAATATAGAGTTGATAGATTCTTTCAACTTCATCCATTTGATGTTTCGTAAGCGGTGGTAAATCTGCCGCTTTAACATTTTCAACGATATGACCTGGTCTACTTGCTCCTGGAATAACGGTTGAAATGCCATCAAACATAAGAATCCATCGTAAAGCATAAAGTGGTAAATCTAAGGGAAATACTTTCTTTAACTCTTCTACTGCTTTTAATCCAATGTCATAAGGAACACCTGAGAATGTTTCACCCTTATCAAAGGCTTCACCATGTCGATTGAATGTTCGATGGTCATTTGGACCAAAGGTTGTATCTTTCGTGTATTTACCTGTTAAAAGACCACTTGCTAAAGGAACTCTTACAATAATCGCCACATTTTTTTCTTTAGCTATTGGGAAAAGTTCAGTTGCTGGACGTAGGCGGAACATATTGAAGATTACTTCAATCGCTTCAACACCTGGATACTCCATCGCTTTTAATCCCTCTTCAATTTTTTCAATAGAGACGCCATAATGCTTAATTTTACCCTGCTTTTTAAACTCATCCATATAACCAAAAACTTCTTTTTGGTCATAAAGATCCGTAGGTGGACAGTGTAGTAAAACCATATCAAGTGCATCTACCGATAAGTTATTACGTGAATCATCAATAAACTTTGTTAAGGCTTCTTTTGTATAAAGATCTTTATCCTGACGAGGTAATTTTCGACCAACTTTGGTAATAACAAATGGTTTTGGTGATTGTTGACTTTGATATTTCCCAATGGTCTTTTCACTTAATCCATCCTGATAAACATCTGCTGTATCATAACAATTGATGCCTAAATTGGTTGCTACTTCAAGTGTTTCTAATGCGTTTTTTTCACTGAAAGGGTCTCCCCAACGTGAACCTAACTGCCATGTTCCTAAAGAGATTTCAGAAACTAAAATACCTGTTTTACCGAAAGATCGTTTATTCATTAAAATCCTCCTCTTAGAATTGATATGAATTTCTTTTTAAATCATTAAAATTAACATCATATGAGATAGTCACGATTACTTTTTGAACAGGTTCATTCATCGTTAATGACATTTGTTCACTTGAACTTGTAGAAACTGTGATGGGACCCCAAATACGTTCTGCAAATTCTGGATGATCAATAAATGGATTACGATTACCTTGGCTATTTGAGATAACTTCATTACGATTTCTTTCAAAATCATCAACTGGATCTTCTAAATGCCATTGTAAAAGTAAACTTAATTCTCCAACTGTGGATCGACTAATACTTAAATTCCATCTGACATGCATGTAGAATAAAATACGTGCAATATCACCTCTATCTTGATCCCCTGGATAATAACCACCATCACTAGCAACACCATGTGTGCCAGAACCAGCTGAGAATGGTTTATTACTTCTTACTTCATTAATCGGCTGGTAAATTGGTTTTAAATTTTGTAAGTCAGATGCAATGTTCGCAGTTTCATTGACTGCTTTAGCACCTAACATACTTTGGGGCCAAACGTGTTCTCTTGACCATGTATAACCATTATCCCAAGTTCCTGATACAGAGTTTCTACTGTAAACCAAAATGACTTTACCAGCATTATTTGGATCTCTATCTGAATCATCAAGAATGTAGCGTGCTTCACCATATGTTCTTAAGTTCATTTGACTAATAAGTGCTCTTAATGATGACTTAAGATATGTATCTGTCACACCTGAAATAGGTGCGTAATAACCTGTATAAAGTGAATCATACGTCCAAACTGCATAAAGTGTGAGGCTTTCTGAAATTAAGATGTTGGTATCAAATAATGCAGTTCCTGCACTATTATATGCCCATCCTTCAAGTATATGATCGTCTTTTTCAAGTTCAGTAGTTGGAGGTGTAACTAATTCTCCATATTTCAAGTTTTGTGTACCAACACTAATCCCATCGCTCATAAAAGTAACAACATAAGAATTACGATCATAATATAGTTTAAATGTTTGATTAGTTTTTGTAATTTGTGCAACTGGAGATGTTAACTCCATATTGGGTGTAAAACCTTCTGGAGTTTCTGGATAAGCGTATGTAGAACCAACGACATCTTGAAGATTTTCTGTTGATTCAAGTGTATATAATTCATCATCAATGTTTTGGTAATATACTTCAACGGTATAACTTCCCATTTCGATTTCAGTCATTGAGGCTTCAACAACAAGTGATGATTGAACAGGTGAAGTGAAACTAAATGCTTCTGTCATTTCCGGAGAGATGAACCATCCAGCAAATGTATATCCTGGAACACTTGGATCTGGAAATGCAGTAATGAATTGTCCTGCTTTAACTGTAAATGAACGATACACTTCATCTAAAACTCTAAACTCTACAGTAACATCATTATATAGTCCTAAAACTGTAACATAAAAATCTTTTGACTCTGATTTACCACCAAGTGTAACGGTGACGGTTAATTTGACATCGGTATTGACGCCTGGTCTATTCACTGTACCAAAATCATCGATAATGAGTGGATGATCACTTACCCATGAGATTGCAGCATTTTTATTTTTATCTGATGTTTGTGGTAATGAAAGATGTGTTGTAACAGATGAAATGTTATCTGTATTTGAAAACTCAATTTGAATATCATTTAATACGGTTTCTAGATTTGCATTGTTTTGACATGAAACAACTGTAATAACTAATGCTAAAATGAATAAGACTCTTAATAATTTTTTCATGTGATACCTCATTTATATATTTTTATAGCGCATTACTATTTTATGACACTTTGTTATAAATAACAACTGAAAAAAGTAAATCGTTTACATAAGAATAAATTTACGATGACAATATAAACTGATAAAAGGCTTTATCAGGCCTTATACAAAAAACAGGCCGAAGCCTGTTTAATTATGAACTTAGATAAATTCAATAATTGCCATAGGTGCAGCATCGCCGCGTCTTGGCAAGGTTTTAATAATACGTGTGTATCCGCCTTTACGATCTTGGTAGCGGGGTCCGAGTTCAGAGAACAACTTTTGAAGTGCATTTTGGCCTTCCTTAACGTCCTCAAAGCGAACGGTTTCAGCAGCTTGTCTGCGTGATGCAAGTGTGCCTTCCTTCGCTAAAGTGATCATCTTGTCGGCAAGCTTCTTCAATTCCTTAGCCTTCGCTTCAGTCGTCACGATACGTTCATTAATAATGATATCCGTAACTAAGTCGCGAAGAAGGGCTTTTCTCTGATCGCTGGTGCGTCCTAATTTACTATAAGCCATGATTTACTCCTTCTCTTCATCGTCAAAATGAAATTTTGAATCTTTATTTGATGTGTTTTCAAATTCTAAGCCATGTTCAGCAAGTTTTTCTTTCAATTCCTTGAATGATTTTCTGCCAAGACTTCTAAAACGCATCACATCTTCTTCAGTCAAACGAATAATTTGACCTACTGTATAAATACCAGAACGTTTTAAACTATTGAATAAACGTACTGATAAATCGAGTTGTTCAATCTTCATGTCAAGTTTTTTGTTAGTCGGTTCTTCTTCTTGTTCGAAGATGAAATCTGTTGATGCTGCTTTTTCACTGATTTGAACGATTGTACTAAAGTAATCAATTAACATTTTTGATGCTAATGCTAAAGCTTCTTTTGCGTAAATCGCACCATTAGTTTCGATTTCTAACATCAGTTCATCAGCATCTCCTCTTGTCTTTTCAACATGATAAGAAACTCTTGAGACTGGTGTGTAGATTGCATCGATGGGAATAATTGACTTTTCATTTCTAGAAAAGACTTTATTCTTATCCGCAGAAACATAACCGACGCCACGGCGAACTGTAACTTCCATGGACAAACGTCCATTATCTGCGAGAGTTGCGATCACCTGGTTTGGATTGATAATTTCAACACCGTCAACATGATTGAATTCTTTTGCGGTAACCGGACCGGCACCGACAGCATAGAGTTCAAGTTTTTGTTCAAAGTCAGGGTCGTTAGAATCAACTGCGAAGATGACCTTCTTTAGGTTCAAGACAATACCCATCACGTCTTCATAAACACCATCAAGTGTTGAGAATTCGTGTTCAACGCCATCAATCTTTATATTGACGATAGCTGCGCCTGGAAGTGAAGAGAGCAGAACCCGTCTTAATGCATTACCTAAAGTAATACCATAACCTCTTTCAAGCGGTTTAATGACGAAGCGCCCTTTATTGCCATCTACAGATATTTCTTCAACTGCGGTTGGTTTTTCAAATTTTAAATCTTTCACAAGTTACCCCTCCTTTTAATTAGCCACGTGGACGTTTGGGTGGTCTGCATCCGTTGTGTGGAACTGGTGTTACGTCTTTGATTGCAGTAATTTCAAGACCTGCAGCTTGGAGTGAGCGAATTGCCGCTTCTCTACCTGGGCCAGGTCCCTTAACAGATACTTCAACCTTGATCATACCGTTATCCATAGCAGTCTTTGCTACAGCTTCTGCTGACATTTGAGCTGCATAAGGAGTCGACTTTTTAGATCCCTTGAAGCCTAGTGCACCGGCACTGCTCCATGCGATCGCATTGCCGTCCATATCGGAAATTGTTACGATTGTATTATTGAAGGTTGTATGAATGTGTGCAACACCAAGGGGAATATTTTTTCTTACCTTACGCTTTGTTGTTTTTTTCTTAGCCATTTTCTATTCCTCCTTTACTTCTTCTTGCCTGTGACTGCCTTGGGTTTACCTTTTCTGGTACGCGCATTGTTACGTGTATTTTGTCCACGAACAGGCAATCCTTTACGATGACGAATGCCACGATAAGAACCGATTTCCATTAAACGCTTAATGTTTAATGTCACTTCACGACGTAAGTCACCTTCAGTATTAAAC
>CAYJBI010000090.1:0-6016 GCA_964368345.1 uncultured Mariniplasma sp.
AAGTAGTGTTAATGGTTTAACTGGTGTTAAACATGGTTCAGTGACAATTGGTACAGGTGAGGAAGTAACAGTCACTGTTTCAATAGGTAATTCTAATGATGCAGGTGAAGATGTATTAGTTCCAACAACAGTTGCTCCTTTAGTAGGACAGACAAACAAAGTTACATTTACATATGTAGTTACTTGGACACTTGATAATAGAATCAAAGATGTTACGACTGCGAATATCGTAGTTGATCCAAGTACAATTCTTGTTGGTGGTGTAAAAAATCCTTATGATCTTATTCAAGTTAATCTAACTAATCCAGGCACAGTGACTCGAGGTTCAACTAGAACTCTTACTTTTTAAGTGACTATGAATGAACCAGCAAATCAAGCCCAGTATAATGCTGTAGCTGGAAAAGTAATTGAATTTACATTAACATTTGCAATTAATCCTATTGTTGCTTAATTTGTTAACAACATAACATATACGAAATGAAGTAGATTGGGCGGCTCAATAAAGTCGCCTTTACTTACTTACTGGAGGTGAGGAAATGAAATATAAACTACATATATTAAAAATATCTATTGCTATATTTTTAGTCATGATGTTTTCATTTACAATCACCTCTACATTTGCTTTTTGGGCAAGTAGTGTCACAGGATCAAGTGATGCTATCTTAGTTGAAGTTCCTATTGGTGAATGGGGAATTGCTGCCGGTACACCCAATGGTATTCCTGTTTATGAATTAGGAGAAACTTATGCAACGGGCGATTATGTTTGGTGGGATGGTAAAATCTATCAAATTGTAGGTGGTGGATACGCATCAGCACCTCCACCTTCTTCTGCTCCATATGGTGCATTTAATGAAATAACGCATCTTTATGTACCAACAAATACTTATGAAGTTAATGATATTGTTTTGCATAATGAGTCATTCTATAAAGTTTTAAGTCGGGGTTCTGCTAATAGTAGTGAACCTGGTACCAATGGACAAGCATGGTTTGATATGCATTCAATTGAATGGTCAACAGGACAAAGTTATAGTCAAGGTAATTATGTGCTTTATAACAATAAGATTTGGCAAGCTACGGTTAGTTATGGGCTTAACCAAAATGCACCAGGCACATCTTTACACTGGCGTCAATTTGGGTCTATCGAATGGAACCCTTATGTTACTTATGCTCAAAACGATCACGTACTTTACAATGGAACCCTTTATTATGCAGCACTTAGTCATAGTTTAAATGTTGCACCTGGAACCAATGGTTCATGGCGTATTAAAGGATCTATCGAATGGAGTCCATTTGCTATCTATCTTGGTAATGATATTGTTAGTTATAATGGTGCATACTATAAGGCAGTCTATTGGACACAAGGTAATAATCCAAGTACTCATGCTTCATGGACGCCAACAACAGTTAATCCATACACCCCTGGAACCAATTATAAAGTCAATGATATGGTTATCTACGGTGGGAATATTTATAAAGCAGTTAATCAATCACGTGCTAGAAATAATGCGCCAGGGACTGCATACAATGCATGGAATCAAATGGATACACCTGAGTGGCGTTGGTTTAATGTTTATGTTAATACGGATCATGTCGTTCATAATGGTGGTATCTATAAACCATCTAATTTAACTAATGCGAATGCTTCTGAACCAGGAACATCGTATAATGCATGGAATCGTTTAGATGTTGATACTTATCAACCATATAATACGTATGCATTAAACAATCATGTTTTCTACAATGGCGAAATTTATAAAGTTGTTAACCTAGCAAATGCGAATGCTTTTGAACCAGGATCTCTTTATAATGCATGGAATCTAGTCAATGATTCAGAATGGCATTGGTTTAACGTGTATCAGTTAAACGATTATGTGTTCTATGAAGATTGGACATATCGAGTTGTTAATACAAGCAATGCGAACAATCATGTTATTCCGGGTACTGCAAATAACGCATGGAATAGAATCGGTACACTTTACTATCAGTCTTATAATACATACCAAGCAAATGATATCGCCATCTATGATAATACTGCATACATTGCATTACAAACTGCGACGAACATTACGCCCGGCGAACCAGGGTCTAGTTCGTATTGGGCACTTTATAGTAATAGCTAACATTATTTATACGAATGATACACAATTAATAGATTTTATGATATAATTTGCTCGTTATAGAACAATTTCTGAGGGGAATGATATCATGAACTCCAATAATAAAAAAACTTTAAATTTAGTTGGGTCAATAATCTTTTTTGCTTTAGCAGGATTGTTGGTCCTCTATATTTTACTTGAACTCTTTTTACCAAGTATGACAATCAAGGTCTTCCAGGTTAAACCCTATGTGGTTGTTACTGAGAGTATGGAACCTGTCTTAGATGTTGATGATTTAATTATTGTTACTAACCCTAATCTATCAAAACTAGACGTTGGGGATATCATTACATTTGAAGCTGATATTGATTACAATGGTGAAAAAGAAGTCGTTACCCATTACATTCATTCAATCACTGAAACTAATGGTGAATACATAATTCGAACAAACCGATATGGAAGTAATGTTCCAGATACTTGGGTTTTATCAGGAGACGATGTGATTGGTGTTTATGCATTTAGAGTAAGACAACTTGGAGTATTTATCAACTTTGTTAAGAGTCCTTTTGGAATTGCAGCAATTGTTGTTAACGTCATAGTTATAGGAGCAATTGTTTACATCGTTAAGTCGGGTAAAAAAGACCAAGTTGATAACAAAAAGCCTGTAGCTTAGGACGTGATATGATTGAATCCATTTTTGACAACAGAAGAACTTGTCTTAAAACTAAATAATCAAAAAAGTGAATCAATCATTGATTCAAACGAATCTTTGAAAAGTGAACGAATTGTTAAAGTGAAAAAAATAGGGAAATCCTTATATTTTGTTCTTGTTGGTGTTTTAGCTATTTATTCTTTGTTTTCAATGATTCCAATGATTTTTCCCAATCGAGCAGTCAATTTTTTAGGAAACACGACAATGCTCATTGTTCCAAATGATCAAGAATTAGATTCTGAACTTCAAACAGATATTGCGCATGTCAACAAATTTAACTATGAAAAAATCGCTATTGGTGATCGTATCATTGTTTATGGAAAATTTGGAACTGATCTTTATTGGATGGAAGAAGTTGTTGCTATTGATGAAGTAAACCAAACACTTGATACAACATTCGGTTACTTCATTAGGAATACGTATCAAAAGAATGAAATTGTTGCAACCTACCAGAAACGTGGTAATTTATTTTCTACAATACTTTATGTCTCAACAACACCGAGAGGTTTTATTTCATTAGTTATTGTTGAAACACTCGTTTTAAGTGTCGTATATTACTATTTCATTCGTAAACCCAAGGAAAAAAAGTGAACCTTTTCGAGAAGAAAGGTTCTTTTAATAGGTGAACTATGAACAAAAAAATGTTGAAATCAATAGGTAATATTATATTCTACATTTTTGCAAGCTTTTTAACAATGTTTGTTATTTTAGAGCTTTTTTTTCCATCAAAAACGATGGATGTTTTAGGATTCAAGGGTTTTGTTGTTGTTACTGATTCTATGGAACCTTTAATTAAAGTAAATGATGTTGTAATTATAACTAAACTTGAAGAAGAAGATCTTGAAATAGGACAAATTATAACATTTTATACATATCTAAAGACAGATCAAAAAGACCTTGAAGGTAACTGGATTTATATAAAAAGTAGGGTAACCCATTATTTGGCAGATATTAGAGTTGAAGAAAACCAAACAGTGATTAAAACAAAAAGCTACAACAAATATCATGAAGGTGGTAGCTTTGATGCATGGAATGATGAAAATGGAGATTTTAAAGATATAACAACAGATGACATCATTGGGAAAGTTTCACTAACCATTCCTTTCATTGGTGCGATTGTTACATTTAGTCATGTTCTTGTTCGTGATCCTATCTTTTTGGGTTTAATTATCTTAAATATCGTCATTTTCACCGTTTTGATTAAGTATTTGAAAAAACCAAAGGAGAAAGATCATGACGTGGCAGGAACTGATACAAAGTGAACTAGCAAAACCCTATTTTCAAAAGCTTGTTGGTTTTCTTAAAGAAGAAGAAAATCATCATATCGTTTTGCCTCCTAAAGAACAACGATTAAACTGTTTTAAACTTACACCTTATGATCACGTTAAAGTTGTTATTATCGGACAAGATCCTTATCATAATCTCGGACAAGCGCATGGATTATCTTTTAGCGTGGAAAAAGGAGTATATCCACCATCTTTAAAAAATATATATCAAGAACTCGTCACCGACTTAAATGTTCCTTATCCTGAAACAGGAAATCTAACATCATGGGCATCACAAGGTGTTTTACTACTTAATACGGTTTTGACTGTGGTGTTACACACTCCGATGAGTCATCAAAAAAAAGGATGGGAAGAGTTTACGCTTGAAGTTGTTAAGAAAATTAATGATAAAGAAACTCCTGTCGTTTTTATTCTTTGGGGTGCACATGCACAAACATTCATTTCTCATATTAATCAAGAAAAGCATTTGATATTAAAAGCACCACATCCATCACCTTTATCAGCACATCGTGGATTTTTTGGATCGAAACCATTTTCTAAAACAAATGCGTTTTTGATGAGTAAAGGTATGAAACCAATCGATTGGAAACTATAATGGCGAGAGCCATTTTGTTTTTTAGAACACAATTATCATTTTTTATGTATAATGAGATTACAGAGTAATTAGAAAGCGTTAAGTGTCTAACCATGGGATGTCGGGTTGGAACGAACACGAAAGTGGCGGTTTTCTAATGCGTCCGCTGTAAGCAATTATAGTGGACCTCAAGTTTAGGAGGTCTTTTTTCATGAAGAACAATCTTCAGATTCAACGTTTGGCTTTGGCTGCCTCACTTACTGCAATTAGTGTTGTTATTGATGCATTTTTTAAAGTTATGCTCAATCTTCAAAACTTTGGATTGCCATTTTATGCTATTCCCATTGTGATTGGCGGCATCATTTTAGGTCCTTTGTATGGTGGAATAATGGGGCTTGTTGGTGATGCTATAGGTATATTTATGACAGGGGGCACTTATTTACCATTCTTTGTGGTTGCTCCAATCTTGTGGGGAGTTTTACCTGGTTTATTTTTACATAAAAAATTTTCAATAACCAAGTTAGCCTTTATTGTATTAATAACCTACTTTCTTGCAAGTGCTACGAACACAATCGCTATGCTTATTTACTGGCCAAGAGAAGCAACGTTTGCTTGGTTTGTATTAAGAATGACACTTATTCCGTTTAACAGCATTATTATTTTTATGATGGTGAAGGATATATATAAAAAGCTCATTCCTTTATTTGAAAGGTTTGTTGTTCACCAAGATGAATTAAAGGCGTAGATACGTCTTTTCTTTTTAAGAAACATGAATAATATGATATCATAAAAATGGTGATAAAATGATAAAAATTATTGGTGCGGGTCTTGCTGGCAGTGAAGCTGCGTGGTATCTCGCCAATCAAGGAATAGAAGTTAAGTTATATGAAATGAGACCTAAAAAGATGACTCCTGCCCATCAAACAGGCCATTTTGCAGAATTGGTATGTTCAAATTCTTTAAGATCTAATGATATTCATAATGCTGTAGGATTATTAAAAAAAGAGATGCGGATGTTTCGTTCTCTAATCATGGAAGCTGCAGAGTATGCTCAAGTACCTGCGGGATCTAGTTTAGCTGTGGATCGAACTCTTTTTTCTACATATATTGAAGAAAAAATAAAAAATCATCCACTGATTGAAGTGGTTTATGAAGAGGTTTCAAAGATCAATACAGATGAAATCACGATTGTTGCAGCTGGACCACTAGCTTCAGAAGCATTATCATCTCAAATTCAAGAGATGTTTCATTTAGAACATTTACATTTCTTTGATGCAATTGCACCTATTATCGAAAAAGATAGCATAAATTTTGATATCGCTTTTTATGCTAGCAGATATGATAAGGG
>CAYJBI010000091.1:0-5934 GCA_964368345.1 uncultured Mariniplasma sp.
TATTGAATATATCCATTTACTAGAAAAGACGAACTTTCCTAGTAAATAAAAAAAATCCACTAAATCATGTCATCAATCTAACGATTAACGCATGTATTAGCAGATATTTTATACATCTAATGAATCTTATTTTTCTTCGTCAAATAAAGAATCGGTTGTTACAACTTCTTTTTCAACTTGTTCAACTTCATCAGGCGCTAAATCAACAGCTTCTATCGTCTTTTTAGGTTCTTGAACATTCAAGGTTTCTTGTACGAATTGGTTTTCTTCTAAAACTTCCTCTTCGACTTCTTCCTGTCTTGGAACTAAAGCGATGGTTGAAACTTTATGATCAGGACGAAGACGAATAATTCTGACACCTTGTGTTGCACGTTTGGTTTGTGATATTTGATCAACATGCGTTCTAATCACAACCCCTTTATCTGATACAACAATTAAATCTTGATCATCAGATACGACTCGAAGCGTAGAAAGTTTACCATTTTTATCAGTGACATTCAGTGTTTTAACACCCTTACCACCACGAATTTGTTTACGATATTCTTCAACGATTGTTCGCTTTCCAAAGCCATTTTCGGTAATAACGAGAATTTCTTCAGTATCATTTGAAATGATAGCTGCTCCAACAACTTCCTCGTTTTCATTTAAGTCCATACCTCTAACACCAGATGTTGTACGTCCCATAGCACGTGCATCATTTTCATCAAAACGAATGGCTTTACCGTTGGATGCTCCAAGAATGATATCTTTCGTTCCATCAGTTAATCCAACGCTTAATAATTCATCATCTTCACGTAGATTAATCGCGTTAATTCCATTGGTTCTAATGTTCGCATATTCATTGGTTGGTGTACGTTTGATAATTCCTTTTTTAGTAACAAATGTTAAGAATTCGCTATCTGTATCAAAGTTTTTAACATGACAGAAAGATGCTAGTTTTTCATCCTTTTGGAATTCTAAAAGATTAACAATAGGAAGACCTTTTGACTGTCTAGATCCTTCAGGTATCTTGTATCCTTTGATTTTATAGACTCTTCCTTTATTTGTGAAAAATAAATGGTAGTCATGGGTTGAAGTCATACGAATATGTTCAACATAGTCATCTTCATGAACCTTGATTCCAGACATACCTACACCACCACGATTTTGAGTCTTATAGTGATCGACATTCATACGTTTGATATACCCATTATTTGTCACTGTTATGATGACATCTTCAACAGGAATTAAGTCTTCATTTTCGATACTTAAATCTTCATGGAGATTAATTTCTGAGACACGTGGGTTAGCATAGCTTGCTTTAATTTCAAGAAGTTCATTTTTAATGATTTCAATCTTACGTGGGTGACTTTCAATGATTTCTTTGTAATCCTTAATCTTGATTTTTAAATCACCAAGTTCAGCTTCTATCTTTTCAATTTCAATACCTGTCAAACGCTGTAGACGCATATCAAGAATGGCTCTTGCTTGAATATCAGAAAGCTTGTATTCAAAGATTAAAGCTTCTCTTGCTTCTTCACCTGTCTTTGAACTCTTAATGATTTCAATCGCACGATCTACGTCATGAAGTGCAACAACTAGACCATCTAAAATATGTTGTCTTGCTTCAGCTTTTTCAAGATCATAAACGGTTCTTCTTTGAATAACTTCAATTTGGTGTTCCAAATAATATTTAAGAAGATCTCTAAGGTTTACCATTTGTGGCTGTCCTTTAACAAGACAGATCATATTAAAACCAAACGATTGTTGAAGTTGTGTATGCTTATATAAGTTATTCAACATCACGTGAGGATTAACATCACGTCTTAGTTCAATGACAATACGCATACCTTTACGGTTAGATTCATCACGTAGATCTGTGATTCCTTCAACGATTTTAACTTTTGCAATATCTGCAATACGTTCAATCAATGTTGTTTTATTGACTGCATAAGGAATTGCAGTCACAACAATTGCCTGTTTGTTTTTATGTGTCACAATTTCCGCAGTAGCACGATTTGCAATAATACCGCGTCCTGTTTCATAGGCTTGTCTTAGGCCTGATAATCCAAGAATTTGACCACCCGTTGGAAAGTCTGGACCTTTAATAAATTGCATAAGCTCTGCGATCGTAATTTGATCGTTTTCCATGTATGCAAGTAATCCATCAATCACTTCACCTAAATTGTGCGGTGGAATGTTTGTTGCCATACCAACTGCAATACCTGTTGAACCATTGACGAGAAGATTGGGATAACGTGCAGGTAAAACAGAAGGTTCATGCTCTGATCCATCGTAGTTATCGACGTAATCGACAGTATTCTTTTCTAAATCACGAACAAGTTCCCCCGCGATTTTTGACATTCTAGCTTCGGTATAACGCATCGCAGCTGCGCCATCACCATCAACAGAGCCAAAGTTACCATGTCCATCAATTAATGGCATACGATAATTAAATGGCTGTGCCATACGAACCATTGCATCATAGACGGATGAATCACCGTGTGGGTGATACTTACCAATAACTTCCCCAACGATTCTTGCTGATTTTTTATGTGCTTTATCAGCTGACATCCCTAAATCATTCATTGCATATAAAATTCTGCGTTGAACAGGCTTTAACCCGTCTCTAATATCAGGGAGTGCTCTTGAAACAATAACGCTCATCGCGTAGTTCAAGAAGGAGTTTTTCATCTCACTTGATATATTAATCTCCTTAACAAAACCTTCTGTGGTTTTGGAGGATTCTGTATTAAATGTTTGATCCATGTGAAATCTCCCTCCTACGCGTCAATATTTGATGCGTAAATCGCATTTTCTTGAATAAACTGTTTTCTTGGTTCAACTTCTTCACCCATAAGCATCGAGAATACTTGATCAGCATCCATTGCATCTTTAAGTGATACTTGTAGAAGTGTTCTTCTTTCTGGATCCATCGTGGTTTCCCATAATTGTTCTGGATTCATTTCGCCGAGACCTTTATACCGTTGAATACCTGGGCGACCACCCATTTCTTCTAATACTTTTTGAAGTTGTTCATCGGTATACACGTATTCAACGCGTTTACCTGATTGAACTTTATAAAGTGGTGGTTGAGCGATGAAGACATAACCTAAATCAATGAGTGGTTTCATAAATCTAAAGAAGAATGTTAGAAGTAGTGTTCGAATGTGAGCACCATCGATATCGGCATCGGTCATGATAACGACTTTATGATAACGTGCTTTATCAGCTTCAAATTCTTCGCCAATACCTGTTCCTAAAGCTTGAATTAAAGATAGAATTTCTTTATTAGACAAAATTTTATCGATTCTTGCTTTTTCAACGTTTAATACCTTACCTCTAAGAGGCATAATTGCTTGATATTCTGATTCTCTTCCCTGTTTAGCAGAACCGCCAGCAGAATCACCTTCCACGATATAGATTTCAGAAATAGCTGGGTTCTTGCTTCTGCAATCCGCAAGTTTTGATGCGAAACCAAGTGCATCAAGTGGTGATTTTCTACGTGTTGCTTCTCTTGCTTTCTTCGCTGCAATACGTGCTCTAGACGCCATGAGACATTTTTCGACAACAAGTTTAGCATCCCCTGGGTTTTCCATTAAAAAACGTTCAAAACCATCACCAAAAACTTGTGAAGTAATACCACGTACTTCTGGATTACCCAATTTTGTTTTTGTTTGTCCTTCAAATTGCGGATTTGGATGTTTAACTGAAACAATCGCAGTTAATCCTTCTCTTGTATCTTCACCCAAAAATGAATCATCTTTTTTGAGCATACCTGATTCTGTGCCATATTTATTTAAAATACGTGTTAAAGCAAGTTTAAAACCATCTTCATGCATCCCACCTTCGTGTGTAGGGATGTTATTGGTAAATGAATAGAGGTTGGTTGCGTAAGAATCGTTATATTGCATCGCAATTTCGATTTGAATATTGTCAACTTCTTTTTCCATGTAAATGATATCTTGATTGACTTTACCTTTACCAACATTTAAAAATGAAACGTATTCGACAATACCACCTTCATAATGGTAAGTACTTTCAACAGGTGTAGCACCACGTTGATCAGAAATTGTAATCTTAATTCCTTTATTTAAAAAAGCTAATTGTTGAACACGATTACGGAGTATTTCATACTCATATACAATTGTTTCAGTAAAAACGAGATGATCTGCTTTAAATGTAACAATCGTTCCTGTATGTGATGATTCTCCAATGACAGTAACATCAGTTACTGGAAAACCACGTTCATAACGTTGTTCATATGCTTTATTGTCTCTATGAATTTCTACAATAAAAAATTCAGAGAGCGCATTAACAGCAGAAGCACCTACACCATGTAGACCTCCTGATACTTTATATGACTTACCGTCAAATTTACCACCAGAGTGTAAAGACGTTAAAATCGTCTCAACTGCGGGACGGTTAGTTTTAGGGTGTAAATCTACAGGAATCCCACGACCATCATCCGTAACACGAATGATTTCATCTTTAAGAAGTTCCAATTTAATATTGGTTGCGTATCCTCCTAAAGCTTCATCAATGGCATTATCAACAATTTCCCATACAAGGTGGTGTAACCCACGAGACCCTGTACTACCAATATACATACCTGGGCGTTTTCTAACAGCCTCTAGACCTTCTAAAATTTGAATATTTGACGCATCATAGTTGGACATAATCATTACTCCTTTTTCAAATGAATCATCTGGATATGGGCACCCTCAATCATATGGGTGCTATTCATGATAATCTGATGCTCATTGGGTAATTGTTTCAAGAAAAGTTGTTGTCTTTCCTCATCCAATTCGCTTAAGACATCATCTAACAACAGTGTAACCTGTTGGTTTGTTTTGTTTTTAATCAATTCTAATAGTGCTAATTTAAGCGCTATGACCATTAAACGCTGCTCTCCTTGGGATGCATAACTCTTAGCTTCAAAACCGTTAAAACGGAAAACTAAGTCATCTCTATGAGGCCCTGATAAGGTTACTTGATATAAAATATCTTGTTTTTGGTTTTTCTTTAGCGCATTTAAGAATCCTTTTTGATCAACATCCGGTTGATAAATAAGTTCAACATTGTGTTCGGAGAACCTTAAATAAATTTTTTGAAATATCTGGTTTAATTCTTTAATAAACTCCATACGTTCTTCTATAATCTTAGACCCTACCTCATAGAGTTGATCTCCTAGAATATTTAAGAAAGTATAGTCATCATCAATCGTTAATTTTTTTAATAAACTATTTCTTTGTTTAAGGACATTTTTATATGTATTTAGATAACGAAGATAGTTTTTATTGAGTTGCATCCATTCTAAATCAATAAACTGTCTACGAGCTTGAGGAGAACCTTGAATTAATTCTAAATCTTCTGGAGCAAACATCACGACTCTTAAGTGTCCGATAAAATCGCTAATTTTTCGTTTTTCTACACTATTGATTGAAGCTCTTTTACCTGTTTTAGATAACACGACTTCATACCGGTCTTGATCTGTCCATATCTTTACTTGAGCGAAAGGTTCATTATTTTTTATCAATTCTTTTTCATCATTTGTTCGATGAGATTTCGTCGTTGCACAAAAATAAATTGCTTCTAAAATACTTGTTTTACCCGAACCATTTAATCCGTGGATATAACTAAAGGATTTATCAAAGACGAGTTCTGTTAAAGCGTGATTTCTAAATTGTTTAAGATTTATTTTTTTGATCATTAACAATCACATACTCATCGTTAAGGATAACAACCTTATCACCTGGGTATAATTTCTTTCCGCGCTCAGTTCTTCGTTCTTGGTTCACTAAACAATCGTTTTCTAATAAAAAAAACTTGGCTTCTCCCCCAGAACCAATGTGATCTGTTGCTTTTAATAATTGACCTAATGTGATATATTCTGTTGTAATTTTGAATTTTTTCATTGATTTCCCTCATCTATCCTTTTATATTATATCATAA
>CAYJBI010000092.1:0-5865 GCA_964368345.1 uncultured Mariniplasma sp.
ATATTAAAGATTTAGATAGTCATTATTCTGTAACTCTTAAAAATGGAAAAAGAATACTTGCAAAAAATATTATTAATGCTTCTGGTGTTTCAAGCGATGTTATTGCAAACTTACTGGATACTGATTTTCCTTTAACCATTCTTCCAAGAAGAGGAGAATATTTTGTATTAGATCGAAAAGCAAAAGATTTATTCAAAAAAGTGATTTACCCACTTCCAACAAAGATGGGTAAGGGTGTGTTAATTGTTCCTCAAGTTCACGGTAATATATTGCTTGGACCAACATCAATTGAATCTAGCGATAAAGATCACGCGCCTACAACAAAAGATGGTCTTAATTATATCAAAGAACATTTAACATCCCTTTCTAATCATATACCTTATGACATGGTGATTCGAACTTTTGCAGGTTTAAGAGCATCTTCAAACTATGATGATTTTTACATAAAAGAATCACTTCATCATCGAGGGTTTTATCATGTTGCAGGTATTGACTCTCCTGGCCTAACTGCAGCTCCAGCGATTGCTAAATATTTAGTAAATCACATCATCAAACTTAAATCACCCTTAAAGAAAAGTTTTGATCCTATAAGAATAAAACCTCAAGCATTCCATACATTATCTGAAGAAGAGAAACAAAAGAAAGTGAAAGAAAATCCTAAATACGGTAATCTCATTTGCAAATGTGAGAAAATAACTGAACAAGAAATCATCGATGCCATTCATGGCCATACTGGAAATGATACAGTAAAAGGTATAAAGAAACGCGCACGCGCGGGAAGTGGGTTATGTCAAGGTGGCTATTGTGAGGGATTAGTAATTAAAATCATCGCACGAGAAACCGGTAAAAACTTAGATGAAGTTAATTACTATAATAAAAACACACCGATATTAATGAAGGAGACAAAAACCGTATGATTAAAACAGATCTCGCCATTATTGGTGGTGGAGCTGCAGGATTAGCTGCAGCACTTGCAAGTCAAGATTCTAAGTTAAACATCTTGATTATTGAAAGAGAAAACAAATTAGGAGGCATTCTTAATCAGTGTATTCATAATGGCTTTGGACTTCATATGTTTCATGAAGAGTTGACTGGACCTGAATATGCACATCGTTTTATTCAGCAACTTAAAGATCAAAAAATCGATGTTAAATTAGGAACAACTGTCATTGATATAAAGAAAAATAATGATTTTGAACTCACTTTAACAAGTGAAGTTTATGGTTATGAACACTTAATTGCAAAAGCAGTCATTATTGCATCTGGTTGCTATGAAAGAACACGAGGATCAGTAATGATTCCTGGTGAAAGACCTAAAGGCATTATGCCCGCTGGTAGTGCACAACGTTATTTAAATATCGATGGTTATTTAGTTGGAAAAAAGATTTTTATTTTAGGTAGTGGAGATATCGGACTCATTATGGCAAGACGTATGACTTTAGAAGGCGCTAAGGTTCTTGGTGTTGCTGAACTGATGCCTTATTCAAACGGGCTTACAAGAAATATTGTACAATGTCTTGATGATTTCAATATTCCATTGTTTCTATCACATACAGTCACCGATATTAAAGGAAAAGATACACTTGAACAGATTACTATTCAACAAGTCGATCATTCTTTTCAACCCATAATTGGAACAGAAAAGGTTTTTGATGTTGACACACTTCTTCTTTCTATTGGATTAATTCCTGATGTAGGTTTATTTGATTCACTACAAATGATTAAGAGCACTCTAACAAAAAGTGCTATCGTTGATCAAACCTACATGACCAATGTTGAAGGTTTATTTGTTTGTGGAAATGCGCTTCATGTTCATGATTTAGTCGATTGGGTAAGTAAAGAAGGGGAAAAAGCAGGTCGTTTTGCTAAAACGTATATTCTAGAAAAACAAAGTAACGAAAGAGAACTAAAAACTGTAGAAATCGGTGAAAATATTCGCTACGTCGTTCCTCATCAAATAGACTTTGCTAATACAAAAGAACCCATCGTATTTTCTTTTAGATCAACTAAAAAAATGATTACAGGTATATTTAAAGTCATCCAAAATGGAAAAGTGATTGATTCAAAGAAAGCAAAGTATATCGCACCTGCTGAAATGGAAAATATAACCATTCAACCTGAGGAATTTATCTCAAGTGATCCGATTACTATTATGTTGGAGGAAATCAAATGAAAGAACTAACATGTATCGTATGCCCTGTAGGCTGTCATCTGAAAGTCGATGACAACCTTCATGTAACAGGAAATCGTTGTCCTCGGGGTGAAATGTACGCTATCACTGAGGTTACACATCCAACACGCATACTAACAACCACTGTTAAAACCATTTTTAAAGAGACACCAAGACTTTCAGTAAAATCAAAGAGTCCTGTTCCAAAAGAACTTATCTTTCAGATCATGACTGACTTAAGTAACATAGTTATTGATAAACATGTTAAAATAGGAGATATCATCGCAAGTGATATAAGACATACAGGTGTTGATATGATTGCGACCAAATCAATTACATGTGAATAAGGAGTACAAAAAATGAAATATATTTTATCTATTGACCAAGGAACTACATCTACACGTGCCATTATTTTTGATCATGAGTCAAACATATTAGCAATGGCAAGTGAAGAAATACAACAAATATACCCTCATCCTGGATGGGTTGAGCATAATCCAAATCAGATTTGGGTTAGTGTTCTAGCTGTGATGGCTCGTGTTTTACTTGAAGCGAAACTTAAACCTCAAGATATCCATGCGATTGGAATCACGAATCAACGTGAAACTACTGTAGTTTGGGATAGAGAATCTGGGCAACCCATTTATAATGCTATTGTCTGGCAATCTAGACAAACAACTTCTATCTGCGATGATTTAAATAAGAAAGGGTATCAAGAACTTTTTAAAAAGAAAACAGGTCTATTAATTGATGCGTATTTTTCAGGTACAAAAATCAAATGGATACTTGATCAAATACCCGGGGCTAGAAAAAAAGCTAATAAAGGACAACTGATGTTTGGAACAATCGATACCTGGTTGGTTTATAAGTTATCTGGAGAAAAAATACATATAACAGATTATACAAACGCATCTCGTACATTACTTTATAATATTCATGAACTTCAATGGGATGAAGAATTATGTAAGATTCTAGAGATTCCAATGTCAATGTTGCCAAGTGTTCACTCAAGTTCAGAGATTTATGGTTATACTGCTCCCCATCATTTTTTTGGTAAGAAGGTTGCTATTTCAGGTATTGCTGGTGATCAACAAGCTGCATTATTTGGTCAAACCTGCTTTGAAAAAGGAATGGTAAAAAACACATACGGTACGGGATGCTTTATGCTTATGAACACCGGTGAACAGCCCATTATCTCAGAACATGGACTTTTAACAACGATAGCTTGGGGCATTGATAACAAGATTACATATGCCTTAGAAGGCAGTGTGTTTGTTGCTGGTTCTTCTGTTCAATGGTTACGTGATGGTATCAAATTAATCGAATCTGCATCAGAAACTGAAGAACTTGCAAAAGCACTACCTTCAAATGAAGGTGTCTATATGGTTCCTGCATTTGTAGGGTTAGGAACACCTTATTGGGATTCTGATGCAAGAGGTGCCTTATTTGGTTTAACTAGAGGAACAACAAAGGAACATTTAACAAGAGCTATTTTAGAATCGATTTGCTATCAATCCATGGATGTTTTGCATGCCATGGAAGAAGATACTAAACTTCCTATTACTTCTTTCAAGGTTGATGGGGGTGCTACTGTCAATCAGTTTTTAATGCAATTTCAATCTGATATATTAAATCTTCCCGTTGATCAACCAAAAATACTAGAGACAACAGCACTTGGCGCTGCATATTTAGCTGGATTAGCAACAGGATACTGGGAAACTAAAGATGATATTAAGAGTTCTTGGAAACTTGCAAAATCATTCCATCCGCAAATGAGTGAAACATTAAGAAATACTAATATTAAAGGATGGAAAACTGCAGTTTCAGCAACAAGAACATTTAAATTATCCTGATTATATATGTTTATAATATGAAATGACGTATAATATAATCATAAAAGGAGGTATTGAAATGCTACATTTAGTGGGCCAGTTTGACGAATTAAAGGAAATTTTTCGTAAAAGAGTTGTCATTGAAGGAAAACCTATTTTAGTGGTTTTATTAAGAGATAAGGTTTATGCTATCCAAGATAAATGTAGTCATCTTGGTGCATCCTTAACAAAAGGTACTCAAGAAGAGAATCACGTTAAATGCCATGCACACCATGCTGTTTTCGATGTAACAAATGGTGACGTTGTTGAAAAAGCACATGTTGGTTTTATTAAAATGCCTACAAAGAAACTAAAAACCTTCCCAACTGAAGTTAAGGAAGGTAACGTATACGTTGATTTATAAGACACAATTTTGTGTCTTTTTTTTAATAAATAGTTGTAAGAGATCTTGCAGACTTTCTTTGTTTAGGTTCCATTTTTACAAGTGGATACCCAACCATAACAAGTCCAACGACCAATTCATCATAAAAAAGGTCTAAAGAATCTTTAAATTTATCTGATTCAATATACTTGGGGGTTTTCCAAAAACTCCCCATTTTTTGTTCTTCTAATAAAAGTAAGAAATTTTGAATAAGTGCTGCAGTAGCTTGAAGATCCTCAATTTCATCAGAAAAAACAGGATTCTTCTTCATGATAAATGCAACAACAACTGGAGCACTCATGATTTTCATGACATTATTGAGTTCAGTTTCTCTATCATGTTCTTTAAATAAAGAGATATAGTTTTTTACAAATCTATCTTTTCCTTCACCTTCTAAAATGATAAATCTCCAAGGTTGTCTCATTTTATGGTTTGGTGCATAAACTGCAGTTTCAAGTAGATCAATCAGTTTTTCTGGGTTGACCCATTCATTTTTAAACTTATTCGTACTTACACGAGAAATGATTGTTTCTTTAATTGCCATTATAAAAACTCCTTTCATCTATATCATACATAATAAAAGCTAAATATTCAAAAATTATGTTTGACTGGAGTTGAAAGTTAAAAACATAGACTAAAACGTTTTTTTAGGGTGGAGCTGATTTCCCTCGTGTTCATGTATAATTTTGTCGCGAATCATATCAAGAATAGCGGTAATCAGCATAAAAAGAAGCGCCATAATGATTGCTGTTTGCAATGAAAAATGAATAACTGTTAATATAATAAATAGAATACCAATCCCAGTATATATGTAATAAACACTTCTTGCTAATCGAGGTTTAATATGCGATGTTTTATCAATAAATTCTGATTGTAACATGATCATGAAGATAATGAAAAGACTATATCCAATCATTCCACCATATTGAAAAAGCAATGTGGTGTTTGTAACTGTATCATGATTAGGCATAATACGATTAATAATGTCCCCACTGGTAAAGTAAGCTATTACAAAAATACAAATATAAATCGAAATCTTTACGATGTTTTTCATAGATAATCATATCCTTCCAAGTCTAAAGAAACTGTCTAATGACCTCACATGATTCAACACTATCTATTATTGAATCTCTTATCCACTTTATAATAAGCAAAGAACATGAAAAATTTCTTGGATTATTCGAGAATTTTTTTTATTAAGTTGTCGTAAAAACTTTTAATATATCATGGAGATTATATTTGGCTTAAGGATTAGAAAGAAAATTGAAATATTTTTGTAAGGTTTCTATCAAGCCATTAATATCTATGATATAATTGTGATGAGTTTGTTTTTGAAAATTAAATACGGATCATTTCTGGAAATCCTGCATCTTCAAAATCAATGCGAATCATTTCTGGAAATCCTGCATCTTCAAAATCAATGCGAATCATTTCTGGAAATC
>CAYJBI010000093.1:0-5857 GCA_964368345.1 uncultured Mariniplasma sp.
GCCATAAGCAAGAGCAACAAAATGATAGTCGAATGCAGTCTCGTTAAAAATTCAAACCTTATAACAAGATTTGTAAATCGGTATATGCTAACGTGAAACAAAAAATAGATGACTGTTAAACTTGTGAAAATTAAAAAACTTTTTCTCATAAAGAGCCCCCTCATTCGAAATACTTCATGATTTCATCTTCAAAACTTTGATAGTCACTAAACTTATTTTCTATTTTAATAACTTCTTTACCATTTAATATAACTACCTCATCAGCAAGCTGATAAGCAATATGTATCATGTGTGTTGAAATAACAAGCGTCTTTCCTTGTTCTTTCAACATTTTAAAAAAACCTATCATTTCTTTTTGAGAAGGAAGATCAAGTGCAGTTAATGGTTCATCAATCATGTATGTTTCATAATTCAAAAGCATTGCTGATAATAAAGCCAACTTATGTTTCATACCTAAAGACATTTCGTGGATATATTTGGGTAAATGATCTTTCATTTCTAAAAGTGATACCAGATTAATGATTTTATCCTTTAATTGATGGTTGCTTAATATTTTAATATAATCCAAATATTCATATCCAGTTAAGTGGTCATAAAGCACTGGTTGATCTGGTATAAAAATCACTTGAGAATTCTTAACTATTTCACCAAAATCAGGAGATAAAATATCAGCAATTAAATGAAATAGTGTCGTTTTTCCTGTACCATTTTTACCAAGAACGATGGTTGTTATGTTCTTTCTAAATGTGACATCAACTTGATTGAAGATATAATTTGATGCATCATATGCAAATGTTAGTTTCTTTATATCAATCATAAGTAACCTCTTTCTGTTTTTTACTTATATACATATCATTAATCATATTGAAAGTTACGATGAGAATCACTGTGATACCCATCAGTAAATAAACCGCATAAATACCAAAAGCCTTGTAAAGTTGATCTGCAAACAATGAAAACCCTAAAGGTATAATGAAAATAGCGAAAATCCCTAAAACAATTGCATTTCCCATACCATATTCATTATGCTGATACTCTAAAAGATAAGCCTTTTTATATTGTGTATCTGTATGGATGTTATTTCTTAATTTGAGCCTTGAAAACCCAATAAAATAAAAACTAACAAATATAAATATAACTAACTTTTCCACCGAAAAATGGATAAAAACCAGTATTGAAGAAGTGAAAAATGTGAGCAAAAGCGGCATGAGCATATAAGAAAACATTCTCACCTTAGCATTAAATATTTGTTTTGTTGAAACAGAAAGTCTTTGATATGTTAGAACCAAACTCTTTTCACTCGTATATGATACATACTTATTGAGCATTACTGTTTCAAACATATGCAATGTTACTGCAAGTCCAGAAAAAATCATAAAGGTTGACAATAAATTAATAGTATCCGTATACTCATAGATTCGAGAAATAAATGGAATCGCCGAAAACAAGAGAACAAACCCATAAAAATAACTTCCATAATAATCTTTTCGGTTTTTCCTTTTAAACATTTTTTGATCTTTAATCACAATAGCTTTTTCTATATCACTTAAACCTCTTAAAAATATACTGTGTGATTTTAAAAATCGGATATTGCTTTTCTCTTTACTTGAAAGAGCTTTTGGATACATGATGGCTTGTGCATTTTCTTTAACAAATCGATGAATAAAACGATTAAAAACTATCGTCCCAATCACAACAATCAGTATAGTATACGTCATGATTACCGGATAAACCCAAAATCCTTTTTCTAAATCAATGATGAAAAAACTAGGATATAGAACAATAAAAAATAAAATAGCATAGAGTACTGTAAAACCAATACTCATGATTAATTCTTTAAAGAAAGAATGTCTCATTCTTAAATATTTCAACTTGTAGCTCATGATAACAACAAACTTCACGACCACATATCCTATCACTTGAAAAAGTATAAATCCTAGAATATCAAGATATGTGTGGTTCACTATGCTAAAATAAACAACTGGAACTAAAGTTAAAGGTACCAAACTTGAAAAATAACTATAAAGTAACTTTTCTTTAGTCACATCAACAAACAAAGGCTTCCTATATTCACTCATTAGTAACATTAACATATCATTTTTATTTAATGCATTTTGAGCATCCAATTGAAATGCTTCACTCGAAATATAAGCCCATAAGAAAAAGAGATGAAAAAACATCAACCCCTGTAAATCATTTGTTTTTAACAATGAAAAGATAGCAAGAAATAAATTACCAAATAAGATTGATTTCAATACTCCAATCGATATCTTGGTTAGTCTATTATTTTCTAATCGATAATAACGAAAAAAGAGATGACATAGCCTTTTGGGTAATATGATATGTAACATAGAGTCTAAGTGATTTCTATCTTTGTGATATTGATATAGTTTTTTAAGTTCTAAATACTTCTTATGATCTATTTGCAACATGTTTTCCCCGTATACATATTTTAATTCATTATACCATATTAAAAAGTCTTCTTTGTGCGTTTTTTTGAAATAGAGATATCCAATGATAACCCTTTTTTAACGTAGTGGAGCACATATGGTTTATGAAATATAAAGCTATATTAATTATTAAAAAAAGACTATCGCATCAAAAATGATACCAAAGTCTTAAGCAGTCGTTATGAGACTATTTTTGATAATCTTTCTAGTACTTCTTCTTTTTTTAATCCATGTTTTTGAACATAGCGATTCATATGATGCTCACTGCATAAATATGAACATCCTCCTAAATACTTATCCTCATTTTCCTCAGATAATAAAATCTGTTTATTACATTCTGGATTTGCACAGTTAATCTGTCTTTCACATGGGCTTCCATCATAGTGATCTCTACCAACAATAACATGTTCAACACGATTGACCTTAACTTTAAGCCTTTTATCAAAGACATAACATTGACCATCCCAAAGCTGTCCCTTAGCTACCTCATCTTTGCCGTAGGTAACAATACCACCTTTGAGTTGGCCTACATTTTGATATCCTTCCGCTTTTAAAAATCCAGACATTTTCTCACACCGAATACCACCTGTACAATAGGTCAGAATATTCTTCCCCTTAAGTAGTTCTTCGTTATCTTTTATCCATTTTGGGAGCTCTCTAAAGTTTCTTATTTGAGGTTTTATAGCACCTCTGAAGTGTCCAACCATATGTTCATAATCATTTCTTGCATCAATCACGATGGTATCTTTATCTTGCATGCGATGGAAAAAATCAGATGGTTCTACATACTCCCCGGTTAGTTTTTTAGGATTAATATCTTCTTCTAAGCTTAAATTCACAAGTTCTTTTTTTATTCTAACGTGCATTTTATCAAATGCATGTTCTAATGCTTCATCAACTTTAAAAACTATGTCTTGAAATAAAGGTAATTCTTTTACATACTGCATATAGGAAATAACATCTTTCTTTAATCCCGATAATGTCCCATTAATTCCTTCGTGGGCGATATAGATTCTTCCTAACAATTGATGATCAACACAAAATTGATAATGCTTTTCTCTAAATGACTCTAAATCTTCAATGGATGCGTAATGATAATATAAAATGACATAATATGGCTGCATGGTAAAACTCCTTTTCTTATACACATCTATCTTATAGGAAAAGTCTTTCTCAATCAAAAGTTATGCTATATCACTTAGTATATAAAAAAGCGATACTCTAATAAGAATTAGAATATACGCATTTTTTATGTATAATTGTAATCTTTATATTACCAAATACTAACCATCTTATCTTTTTCTAAATACATCTTATCATTTTCCGTAATTTGATAGAATTCTTGGAATTCAGGTAAATTGCTTAACTGCATATTTGCTCTTAAGATAGTTGGTCCGTGAACATCAACTCTAAGAAGAAGTTGACTATATTCTAACGAAGATTTATTTCTCCAAACACGTGCCCAGTTTTGACAGAATTCATCAAAATGATGGTCCTTACGTTTTTTGCTTGCTTCTAATGCGCATCTTAATCCACCGCTATCAGCAATATTTTCTGAAACTGTAAGTGTACCATTACATGCACCATATCCAGTCTCAACACCATCAAATAGTGCAATCATATCTTTCGCTTTTTGGTTGAAAGCTTCTAGATCTGCTTCACTCCACCAATTATTAAGTGACCCAAATTCATCAAACTTAGCACCATTATTATCAAAAGCGTGAGATATTTCATGAGCCATAACCGCACCAATACCACCATAGTTTTCTGAAGGTGTTTGATCTAAACTGTAATAAGGTCTTTGTAGAATTGCTGCTGGGAATACGATTTGATTATTTGTTGGACTATAGTAAGCATTTACCATACTTGCAGGCATACCCCAAATGTTCTTATTTGGTTCTTTATTATACTTACTAAAATCAAATTCATTGATGATTCGAGACATTCTTAATCTTTCTTGAATAAGATCAGACCCATTTTCATAACCCTGAATTTCAAACTTATCATAATATGGAGGCAAAACATCTGGATAACCCACATGAACGGTCAATGTTGATAGTTTCTTTATCGCTTTTTCTTTTGTTTTTTCATTTAACCATGTATTATCTGTGATTCGTTCTTTGTAGACACCAATAATTTCATGTACCATTGTTTTTACATCATTTTTAGCTTTAGGCCCAAAATAGTTTTCACCATAATATAACCCAACAACTTGGCTAAAACGATTATACGCTTGATAGAATGAGAACTTTTCTTTACTTCTCGCTTCTTTAGTGCCAGATAATGCGCGACCAAAAGCGCCACCTGCAACTCTAATCTCATCTGTTAAATCCGATGCAAAATCAAATGCATTATTAACAATCATCCATGATTTGATGATGTTAAAGTTTTCTTCATTGATAATCTGATCAAAAGCATTGATAAAATCTAAATTCGTAATAATAAGTTCTTGAACTGGCGCTTTCACAAGTTTTTCTGCAATACTCATTAAGTTAAAAGATTTAGATAGTTTTTCTACTTCTTCTTTACTTAATGGATTATACATCTTCACATAATCAGCTTTTTCTACACTTGACTTAGTGACAGGTACTAATAATTCATCAAACGCTAGAGCTTCGCTTAAGAGTTTTTCTACTTCATCATTAGAAAAACCATAAAGTGTTAAGAGTGCTTTTGTTGTTGCTGTAAAAAGACCCATAAGTTGTGCTTTTGTTTTTTCATCCTTGTAATAACTTGTATCTGGTAGAAAAAGGTTTGAAGCACCAAAATATAAAACTTGATTGTTGCTATTCATGAAGTCTTGCATCACTGAAAAACCGAAGGGTAATTCAATGGATTCTAATGACAACTCAACAAAATGTTTTTCTAAATCTTTGAAACTTTTGAGTTCATTAATCTTTTTTAAAATGATTTCAAAAGGTTTTGTTCCAAGTTCATTTCTCTTATCAAAATTTTTAGTCATTTGATAAAGCTTGATGAATTTTACTAAATTTTCATTAAGACCTGTTTGGTCGTCTTCCCATTTTTTTGTTAAATCCATCAATGTTTTTTCAATACCAAGATGAAGCTCTAAAAATGCTGACATCGAGGGTTGATCTGCAGGTATTTCTGCTTTCTCTAGCCATTCTCCGTTAACTGCTTCGTAAAAATTTGTTTTAATGAGTTCTTTCTTCATATGTTCACTCCTTTTGTGATTGTCACACTTTTTAAACATGATGAATGCATGATTCACCTTAATTGAGAGCGTTATAGTTAAAAAAATATAAGATTAAAAAGTGTTTATATTTATGATAATTATATCACATGTCATACTTAAATGTAAAAACTGTTTTTTTTGCTATGTTCCTCTTAAATTTCTGATATGATTAATATTTCATGCTAGATATAAGAAAACCAAAGCTTTTATC
>CAYJBI010000094.1:0-5779 GCA_964368345.1 uncultured Mariniplasma sp.
ATTTAAATTATTCACTAAATCTATATCAAATTTCATGATTCATTGCTCCTGATTCTAAGAAGACCAATAACACAGAAATATCTGCTGGGTTGACCCCTGAGATCCTTGATGCTTGACCTAAAGTTTGCGGTTTTATTCGAATAAGTTTTTCTCTTGCTTCGGATGATATATTTTTTATACGCATGTAATCCAACTGTTCTGGAATATGCTTGCTCTCTAATCTTTGCATCTTATCAGCTTCACGAATCGCTTTTTGAATATACCCCTCATACTTAACTTTAATTTCTAATTGTTCAAGAATATCTTCATCATGTTCTTCTTGAAGAAAATATGTAACATCTGTAATTCCAATTTCTGGTCTTTTCAATAAGTCAGCAATACTAACTGCCTCAAAAATTGGGGCTGAACCTCGTGAAACTAAATAATCATTACTTACCTTTGTTGGCATGACTCTAGTATTTTCAGCTTTATCAATGATGTCTTCAAGTGTTTTCTTCTTTACTTGATACAATTTATAAGTATCCTCGCTTACTAGACCCACTTGATATCCATAATCACGCAAGCGAAGATCAGCATTATCATTTCGTAATAATAAACGATGTTCTGCTCTAGATGTTAATAAGCGATACGGATCTAAGACCCCTTTAGTAACTAGATCATCAATAAGAACACCAATATACGCCTCATGTCTTTTTAAAATCAAAGGTTCTTTGCCTGAAATCTTTAATGAAGCATTTATTCCAGCCATTAATCCTTGACCAGCGGCTTCTTCATATCCACTTGTCCCATTAATTTGACCTGCACAATATAGATTTTTAATCTTTTTAGTCTCTAAAGATGGATATAATTGAACCGGATTAATCGCATCATATTCGATTGCATAGGCATATCTAATAATTTTTACGTTTTCCATTCCAGGTATCGTTCGTATCATTTCTTCTTGAACATGCCTTGGCATACTCGTTGAAAACCCTTGGACATACATTTCATCAATTTCCAAACTTTCGGGTTCAATAAAAATTTGATGTCTATCTTTATCATTAAATCGAACGACTTTATCTTCAATTGAAGGACAGTATCTTGGACCTACGCCTTCAACAATCCCACTATACATTGATGATTCCTCTAAATGCAGATTAATGATTTCGTGTGTTTTTAGTGATGTATGTGTTAAATAACAGTTTTCCTTGGGATTATCATCATAATATTTATTATCAAAACTAAATGTATATTTTACAGGATCTCCAGGTTGAACAAGCATTTTAGAATAGTCTATACTATCCTTTGCTACACGCTGTGGTGTTCCAGTCTTTAATCGAATAACTTCAAATCCCAAATCCTTCAATTGTTGACTGATACCAAATGTTGTTGGGTCTCCACCAGGTCCACTTGTTGTTTTCTCATTACCTATTAATATATTACTTGATAGATATGTTCCTGTTGTAAGTGTTACTGTTTGGCCATATATTGGTTGCCCATTTTGCAAAATAATACCCTTAACAATTCCATCTTCAATGATTAACTTTTCTACTAATGATTCCAGCAAATCTAAATTGGGTGTTTCTTTAAGTACTCTTAGAATAATTTTCGGATACTTTAATTTATCAATTTGAGCGCGTAGTGCTCTAACTGCTGGGCCTTTAGATGCATTGAGCATCTTCATTTGGATCTGTCCTTCATCAGCACTTTTAGCCATTTGTCCACCAAGAGCATCAATTTCACGAACGACAATTCCTTTAGCAGGTCCACCTATTGACGGATTACAAGGCAAAGAAGCAACCTTATTTAGGTTGCCTGTTACAAGTAATGTTTTCTTATTCATTCTAGCCATGGCAAGAGCAGCTTCTATTCCTGCATGTCCTCCGCCAACAATAATACCATCATAAATCATTTAATCACTTCTCTAGTTGATTTTTTTTATATAATAATTAGCAAGTTTTTCTTTTGTAAATCCAAAATAATCGAGAGCATCTTCATATGGTGCGCTTACACCAAATTGATCTAATCCATAGACATTATTTGCATATTTATACCAAGACAAACTAGAACCCATCTCAATAGCTAACACTTTTGCTCTTCTTGGTAATATTTCTTTTTTATATTTTTCAGTTTGCTGATCAAACAAGAAGTTAGAAGGCATACTTACAACCCTTAGATCTAAACCTCTTTCTTTAAGCACTGCTTTAGTTTGAATAGCTAAATCAACTTCTGAACCGCATGCTAATAAAATACCGTCCAATTGCTTATCTTCAGCAGAAACAACATATGCACCTTTTATAACACCTTCATAACTCGTACTATTATAATTTGTTACATTTTGTCTTGTCAAAATAATAACCGTTGGTGTCTTCTTCGATTCCATCGCAATCTTCCATGCAGCTAATGTTTCATGCGCATCAGCTGGACGTATCACGTTTAAATTGGGTATTGCTCTTAATCCAACTAATTGCTCAATTGGTTGATGTGTTGGACCATCTTCTCCAACAGCTATGGTATCATGTGAAAAAACAAAGATAGATGGTATTTGCATAATAGCAGCTAAACGAATTGCAGGCTTCATATAATCACTGAATACAAAGAATGCTCCGCTAAAAACTTTCAATCCACCATGTAAAATCATACCATTAACAATAGCACCCATCGCATGTTCACGAACACCAAAATTAATGTTTCTTCCTATACGATTATTTCTATCATAATTTCCATCTGATCCCTTAGCTTTCGTAGAAGCTGTTAAATCCGCAGATCCACCGATTAGGTTTAAATGAATGCTTGATAATTTTTGAATAATTTTTCCGCTAATATTGCGAGTAGCATCTTTGGATGCACTTACTTCTGCTTTAAAATCTTCGAGATTCACTGTTAACTCATTTTTTGTAAACGAAACAAACTGTTCGTATTCTTTAGGATATTTTTCTTTATACTCATTGAAAAGACTTATCCATTGACGATATGCTCTTTGGCCTCTCAATGTTACTTTTTTACGGTAATGATCATAGATGTCCTTAGAAACAATAAATGGGTCATCATTCCAGTTTAATTGTTTACGTAAAGCATCTGCTTCTTCAACACCTATTGGTGCGCCGTGAACCTTGCTTGTCCCCTGTAAAGTGGTTCCAAATCCAATAGTTGTTTTAATTTCAATGATCGATGGTTTATCAGTCATCTTCTTCGCTTTTTTTATCGCGCGATTAATAGATAAAACATCATTACCATCTTGTATTTTTTGATAATGCCATCCAATAGCCTCAAATTTTTGTTTATGCTCTTCACTATAGGCTAGCGAAACCTTACCATCAAGTTGAATATCATTCGAATCAAATAGGACAACAAGTTTTCCTAATCCCAAATGTCCTGCGAGACTCATCGCTTCCAAAGCGACACCTTCTTGTAAATCACCATCACCACAAATAACATATGTGAAATGATCAATAAGTTTCATTTGATCTTTATTAAATCTAGCTGCTAAATGCGATTCAGCTATTGCCATACCAACAGCATTTGATATTCCTTGACCAAGAGGACCACTTGTCGTTTCAACACCGTCTGTATGTCCATATTCTGGATGTCCTGGTGTATTTCCTAATTGACGAAATCTTTTTAAATCTTCTATTGAAATTTTATATCCTGAAAGGTGATTAATAGCATAAAGAAGCATCGATCCATGACCAGCTGATAAAATAAAGCGATCTCGATTCATCCATTGTGTATCTTTCACATGAATATTTAAATGTTCAGTAAATAACGTGTATGCCATCGGTGCAGCACCTAAAACAATTCCTGGATGACCACTATTAGCTTTATTAATAGCATCTACACCTAACATTCGAATTGCATTAATTGCCTTTTGTTCCATCATTTTCATTTTCCTCGCTATTTTCATTAACGTCTTCTTCAATGGCTTCTTGATTAACTTCTGTTGGTTCTTCATCAAACTTAAAATATTCCTTATAATGTTCTTCTTGTGAGTGGACTAAAGATTCGAATTTCTCATTACCCATTTGTTCACGAATAAGATCTTGAGCTCTTAAGTTTTCTTCACGAACGCGTTTATTGACAATTCTTCCCTGTACCATGTTACCAACAACAACTAGAAAGACCATTCCTAATAATATTTGCAATGTGAACTCTGTAAATACGAATAAGGCAAGTGATGCCATAACAACATATAGAATAAGCGTTGGAACAATAAAATATATGTTTATTTTTTTACTGGTTTTCCCAACACTTTCCAAAAAGTGTAGCCAAATAGTATTAACTTCTACTTCATAAAAATCACTTAGTGCTTCATAATACTTCTTTTCAACTAGAAGTTTATAATTAGTTCCATCAGATGTCCATATAGCAAATCTTCCTTTGCTTGCATACTGAAATAAAAATGGTGTTTCATTCATGTAGTGAAACTCAATACTTTTTCCATCAATTTCTTGTGTCATAAATGGCTCACTTGTCAATTGACGGTATACTTTATAATTTAATCTCATCGTAAATACCTCCATTATTTTTATTATATCATCACTCGTGATGTTTATTATGAATATGTGAAACATTGAAAATCCCCATCAAGCATCATCACCCACATAGTAAATACGCTTATGGCTGCTTCAATCAAGACCTGACCAGGTTCACGCACTACTATTGAATGATGATGCTTGATGGGGAGTTCATACTATTTATTTCGTAATCTTTTAAAGAAATCTTTAACAATGATACTAGACTCTTTTTCAAGAATTCCAGATTCAACATGTATCTGGTGATTAAACGGAATATCAAAAAGATGCAAAACACTATCAATCCCACCAGCTTTAGGATCTTTTGTGCCATAATAGAGATTCTTAATACGCGCCTGGATCATTGCACCTGCACACATTGGACACGGTTCCATTGTAACATAAACATCACAATCTTCCAATCTCCAACTTCCAATTTTTTTTGAAGCTTTCATCATAGCAAGAAATTCTGCATGTGCATGAAAGGCTTGTTTTTTTTCTCTTAGATTATGAGCTCTAGCAATTATTTTATCTTGATATACCACAACTGCCCCAACAGGAACCTCATCAATGAATGCTGCTTTTGATGCTTCTTTAAGAGCAGCCTTCATAAACTTATATTTTTTTTGGTTTTCCTGGGACTTCATGATAATGTCTCGATCTTGGCTCATAAGACTCATTTGCACCAACTAAAATTGTTGGGTCACTGTAATCTGCTGGTTTTCCATCAATAATACGTTGAGTACGTGTAGCTGGTAATCCACTTTTGACACATATTGCCGTTAGTTTCGTGACGAACTCAGCTCTTGCAAGTAATTGAGGCATAGGACCAAAGGGTTCTCCCCTAAAATCACGATCAAGACCACCTACAATCACTCGAATACCCCGATCAGCGAGTATCTCTGCGATTTCAACAATCTCATCATCAAAGAACTGAACCTCATCAATCACCACTGCATCTGTATTTTCTTTGATATAACTCATAACTTCAATACTTTTTTCAATAATAATTGAAGGTTTCTTACTCATATTATGAGAGACAATTTCTTCAATCGCATATCTTGTATCAATTTTAGGTTTGAAAACAAGGACATTTTGTTTAGCATATTCTAAGCGTTTGATTCGTCTGATGAGTTCCTCTGTTTTACCAGCAAACATCGGACCACATACAACTTCAATAAATCCATTTTTATAGGTATGATACACAACAAAATCCCCTCTCTTTTTGAATTTCTAATAAAAATCCACGCCTTCAAGACGTGGTTTTTCTCTCACGCCTATAAGGCTCT
>CAYJBI010000095.1:0-5770 GCA_964368345.1 uncultured Mariniplasma sp.
CTCAAATCGAATGAAGTCTATCATTTTTGTTGTTGTGGAAAAATGACGATCAACCACTTTGTGATCACTACAGTCATCATGGAACCTCAAAATCGTTTTTAAATTTTTTGGTTATCCACGATGGTAACTATTTTCTATGCGGATGTAAGAAATCAACCCATTTACCCTATTGTGATGGCTCTCATAAGAAAAAAGAACCCTAAGGTTCCTACTTCTAACTTAAAAATCTTCCATAAGTCATTGTTTTTGAATTAAAAACAATGGCTTCTTTTGTTTTTTTATTGAGTACTGACTTTAAAATAAATTCTGATTCTTCCTTATTTTCAGTTGTTAAGTGAATTCGGCATGTTAATCCAAGATCATGTAATTCATTAGTATATGCAATTAAATTCAATGTTTTTGAATGTAAAATACGTAAATTACAGTTTCCATCATGAATCAATGGAAAACGTGCTTTCATCCTATCTTCAAGATAATACTGGTTTTCTTCACATAAGTGGCAATCTTGATTTGTTTTAAAGGTTTTAGCAATTGGACAGTACTTCGTAATCATCAAATCAATTTTACCGTAAACCTCAATTTCTAACTGTGGTTGGTAATGATATTTATCTTTAAAAAGAGAGATACATTTTTTAATTCGATCGAATGTCATTTCTGGCGATAAAGTAATACGTCTTACGAAAGAACGATGTAACATATGAATCGTATGAATATTTGTCACATTAAAAAATGAATCTGTGTAAATTGGATAATTATTTGCTTCTTCAAGATGTCCTATATCTTGAATAAGTGTTGGTCCTTCAACTTTTTCATGTTTACCCATTTGTATTCTTTTCAACACTGGGATAGCTTTTGGATCATCAATTTTAATCACATTTTCAAAATAAATATGTTCAAAACCTAGTTTTTTAGCCACTTCATATTGTTCATTTGTTTGTACTTTAACTGTCCACTTTGGATTATCATTTATGATTGAAATAACATCATGTTTTTCAGAAACAATCATAACCTCTTTTTGGGGAGTAGTTCTTATTATAATTAATGAATCTATGGCCTTTCTTCTCAGTTCATTGATTGCTTTCATGGGAATGAATCCTTGATTGTCGGATTTAACAAGTAACTCAATAAATTCAAAAGGTGTTTGGCCTGTTTTATGTAATTGTTCAGCAATTTGGCTATCAAAAACGGGTTTTTGTAAAGCGCGTTCAACAATATGATCAGAAGTTAAGATTACTTCATTGATTGAATCACTGACAACAAACTTTAAATGGTTTCCAACAAATGCATAACAAATTCCTTTTAGTTTGATAAGTTTATGATTTTCATCAAGATACTTATTAGCATTTAATTCAAGTTTATAGTCTAATGTTTTAAGAACTTCAGAACCGATTCTCACTTTTTCACCAACGTCTAGTTGAATTAAATCACCAGCAAAAGCTTTTGTTACTTGATTACCCTCTTTAAGAATTCTTGAAACAGAATTTCCATAGTCATGATCACCAATAATTCTATAACCATCATTAATATAAAGATCTTCAACAAGTTCTATCGTTACTTTTCCTTTTTGATAATCAACCACTTTACCTAATGGAACTCCCATGTGATTTGGTCTCAAATTATGATTAAGTTTACGTGGAGTTTCATTAAAAAGAAACCCCTTGGTAAATTCACGATTAAAAACCTTTTTTAAATTCCAAATGGATTGTTCAAGGTTCATTTTCTTTCTTTCAAAGAAATAATCACATGCATTTCTATACGCTAAAACAGTTTCTATGACATATTCAGGTTTCCGCATACGTCCTTCAATTTTAAACGAATCGACACCTGCTTCAATTAATTCATCCATGTGTTCTAATGTCATTAAATCTTTTGTTGATAGTAAATAAGACTGATCTGATACACGTTGTTGATTTTTATAAAGTGAATATGATAATCGGCATGGTTGAGCACATTCACCTCGATTACCAGAACGTCCTCCAATCATTGAACTCATTAAGCACTGTCCTGAATAACAAACACATAAAGCACCATGTACAAAAACTTCAATTTCGATATCGATATTTTTTTTAATATTTTTTATGATTTCTAAAGATGTTTCACGTGCCATAACAATACGTTTAACACCCATTTTTTTAAGCCATTTCACTTGTTCTAGGGTATGTGTGTTCGCTTGTGTTGAAACATGAATATCTTGATTAGGATATCTTTTTACCAGTAAATCAATAACTCCTAAATCTTGCACAATCAGTGCATCTACATGATGTTGAACCAAAAAATCCGTATATGATAGAAGATCATCCATTTCATCATCATAAACAAGCGTATTTATTGCTACAAAAACTAAAACACCACGCAAATGAGCGTAGTTTATGACTTCTATCAAAGTTTCATCATCAAAATTACTTGCATACGCACGTGCTCCAAATCGTTTACCAGCGAGATAAACAGCATGTGCACCTGCATTAATTGCACCAATCAATGATTCCTTAGATCCTGCTGGTGCAAGAATCTCTGGTTTTTTTATCAACATAACACCTCTTTAGTTCCTCACATATTATATCAAAAGAGAAACTAAAAAAAACATAAAAAATTTACGATTCATGTGATATTTTTTCAGTATAATCCCAAAGACGATTTGCTAGGTCCATTCGGTATGTGATTGGATTTGATTTTTTAAGTATTCCTTCTTTAAAATAGTGACCAGAATCTTTAAGATATTGTTTTTCAAGAGCAATTGAAACCATAAATTTTGCTGGATAATAAGCATCTGTTCCCTTGGATACACGGGCTTTCCAAATAGTTGCTGCTAACTTAGTTGTGTTTTTAATACCGATTTCTGTTTTAACGAGTCCTGGGTCGATAGCAAATATTGGTAAATTCGGATATTTGTTTGCAAATGCTTTAACGAAAAACACATTATAAAGTTTTGATCTTTGATATGCTTTTAGTATATTGTAAAACTTTTTATTTTGAATGTTATTAAAATTGATTGTTGCTCGATAATGAGATAATGAACTTACAACCAAGATACGTGGATCAATGGATTTTTCTAGGTATGGTGTTAATGATGTCGTAAGCATTTGAACAGCTAAATGATTGGTCGCAAATGTGACTTCATTACCATCATCATTTAAATGAAGACCAGAAGATACAATACCTGCTACATTCATTAATATATCAATTCTTCCGTCATACTTTGATTTTACTAAATCTTCGATATCTCTAATTAATTGATTAATTTTCTTTTTATCCCCTAAATCACCAATAAGAATGTCCAATTCGCAGTCTTTCATATGATTTTTAAGTTCTAATAATAAACGATTCTTTTTTTCTTCTGTTCGTGCGATTCCAATGACATTGACACCTTTATTTAAAAGCAATTCCACATTAGCTTTACCAATACCTGATGTAGAACCTGTAACAAGTGCAACTTTTTTCATAATTAGTTTATCTCCTTATTGCGATATATCCAATACATTTATAACTTCTTTTGAAATACAACAATACGATAACCATCATCCTTAATTAAATGCCAATTGAATAGCTTTGCCAAGTATTCATATGTTTTTGAATGATAGAAAACTACGTGTGTTTGATCTCTTAAGTAAAACCATTCGAAGAACTTTTCTCTATCTAGAGGATAAAGCAATGTCATGCAAGAAAAATAACCTTGTTTTTTGATATGCTGATCAATCCAACGAAACTGTTTTAACGGATCATGCAAGTGCTCAATAACTTCTGTTGCAACCACCATGTCATAAACATTTTTATCATCAAATTTTGGATTAAAAAACGGGTCATAACAATCGACGCGATACCCCATTTTATTTAGTAAATGTGCTAAAACAGCTGTTGGTCCAGATCCAAAATCAAGAATTTGTCCTTCATGAATATAAGGTGCTATCGCAGAATCGATAAACCCTTGAAGAAAATTCACATATCCTTTGTTTGATAAGCTGTTATGGTGTTCTTCGTATCGTTTTACTTCATCTTCTTTTGTTGGAAAATGACTTATGTCTTTAAAAATTGCTTTACAATGGCTACATTCATGAAAAAGCATACCTGTTTTAGGATGTTTAAATGAAATAACATCACATTGACATATCATGCATTTCATAAGCGTTCTTTCATAGAATCAAAAGATTCGATTAAAATATGTTTTAACTCTTCAAGATGAATGTCCGATAATTGATGAATGTAAAGGCACCCGACACCTTTTTTATGTTTTCCTAAAGAGTCAAACACTTTTTTGTTGACTTCAATCGATAAATAAATTGTAAACGTATTTTTTCTTACAGCAAACCCGAGCATAAAATAATCAATTTCTCTTCCTGAATGATATTTCAAATGTATTTTCCCAAATCCAATCAGATGATTCCCCCAAATAACAGGTTTCTCACCTGTAATATCTTGCATCAATTCGATTAGTTTATGAGTATCAGCAAGTTTTCTTGTATCGATTGTTTTTAAATAGTGTTCGATTGATGTGGTTTTAGGCACTGTTTTTATTTCAGCCATAGAAAAATCTCCTTATGTAAAGATAATCAAAATGATATGATAAACAACAGGTACTAATAAAGCTGGTAACATGTTAGCAACTTTGATACGTTTTAGTTCCATAAAATTAATTCCAATTGCAATTAGTAAGAGATTTCCTACCATAGATAACGAATGAATGATTTCTGCAGTTAAAAAATCTGCACCAAGCATCGCAAGTAATGTGATTGATCCTTGATAAACAAGTACACTTATACCAGAAAAGATAACACCGATTCCTAAGACAGATGCAAGAATCAATGCAGTTACAAAATCGAGTGCACTTTTGATTATAAGTGTTGTCATATCGCCATATAATCCATCTTTGATGGAACCTACAATAGCCATAGCTCCAACACAAAAAATGAGAGTTGCAGCGATAAAACCTTTAGCTAATGGCGGTAGATTGTACTTTTTTTCGATATTCTCAGCCCATGAGTTTAATCTTCTGTCAATATCAATTGTTTCACCGATTATAACGCCTATAACTAATGAAACAATAATGAGCAAGTCACCTTTTGTTGTAATAACTCCTTCACTGATAACAAAAAAATCTTTTAAAAACCATCCTAGAGAAAGTGCAGTTAGTCCTAAACCTAATGAAACCATCACACCTTTTTGTATTTTTTCAGGTAATCCTTTTTTAAATATGACACCCAAAATTGTAGCAATCACAATGGCAATGACGTTAATGATTGTTCCCATAGACACCTCATATGATTTATTTAACTCGATTTAATATTTGAAAAGGTTGGAGCCTTTGGGGTCCCAACCGTTTATTTTTACCAAGGTAGTGGATCGTCTTTAATTTCTTTTTCGTAGAAAGAAATGATTTCCTTCTTCATTTCTTTATCTAATTTGAAATCGGCATTTCTTATATGATCATGCAATTGTTCTTCAGTTTTAACACCTGGAATAACAACCGTTACTTCTGGATAAGATAACACAAATGCAATTGCATACTTCGTTAGATCATCACTTTGAGTGATTGATTTAAGTTTTCTTACCAGTTCAGCGCGTCTTTGTATTGTTTCATCATCCCAACGCATACGGATTCCTTCAAATTCAGAAAACTCATCGTATTTACCAGTTAACCAGCCAGAATCTAGTGGAACTTTTGCAATAATTGAAATCTTTTTTTCTTTAGCTTTTTTAAAAGATTTTGCAACATCTTGAAAGAAAATGTTAAAGACAACTTCTATCACATCAACTTCTAAGTATTCTAATACTGTAT
>CAYJBI010000096.1:0-5718 GCA_964368345.1 uncultured Mariniplasma sp.
ATCAAAAAGAGTATTATCTTCGTGAAAAAATGAGAGCAATTCAAAATGAACTTGGTGATAAAGCGAAGAAAGAAGAAGAAATTGATGAGTACAGAAAACGGATTTTATCTGCAAAGATGCCTAAAAACATTGAGGAAAAAGCGTTAGCTGAACTTTCGAAGTATCAAAGTACACCAGCTTCAATGGCAGAATCACAAATCATTAAAAATTATCTTGATTTGCTGGTTGATTTACCATGGAAAAAAGCATCTAAAGATAATTATGATTTAAAAAAGGTGATGGAAAAACTGGATGAACAGCATTATGGCCTTGAAGTTGTTAAAGAAAGAATTATTGAGTATTTAGCAGTCAAGATTATGACAAAGCGTAATCCACAAACCATACTTTGTTTTGCAGGGCCTCCAGGGGTTGGTAAAACATCATTAGCTATTTCGATTGCTGATGCATTAGGTCGTAAATTTGTTAAACAATCTTTAGGTGGCGTAAGAGACGAAAGTGAAATCAGAGGTCATAGAAGAACTTATATAGGTGCACTTCCTGGTCGTATCGTTAAAGGGATGCGTGATGCAGGAACTGTTAATCCAGTCTTTTTACTTGATGAAATTGATAAAATGGCAAGTGATTATAAAGGAGATCCAGCATCTGCAATGCTTGAAGTTCTTGATCCTGAACAAAATGCAAAATTCAGTGATCATTATCTTGAAGAACCTTATGATTTATCACAAGTTCTCTTTATTACAACAGCTAATTACTTAGAAAATGTACCAGCACCTTTACGTGATCGTATGGAGATTGTAGAACTTTCAAGTTACACAGAACAAGAAAAACATAAGATAGCGATTAAACACTTAGTTCCTAAACAGCTTAAAGCACATGGAATATCTTCAAAAGAGTTTTCAATTGATGATGAATCCGTGTATTATATTATCCGTCATTACACAAGAGAAGCAGGGGTTCGTGAACTTAATCGTTATATCGGATCACTCATTAGAAAATCAATTAAAAAGATCCTAATGAATAAGGTTCCATCAGTTCAAATCAATCTTGAAAACATTGAATCTTACATCGGTAAACCAAAGTTTACACACAATAACTCAGATTTACAAGATCAAGTGGGGGTTGCTACTGGATTAGCGTATACGGCTTTTGGTGGCGATACACTTCCTGTGGAAGTCACTTATTATAAGGGAACAGGAAAACTTGTTCTAACAGGCAAACTAGGCGATGTCATGAAGGAATCAGCTATGACTGCATTATCTTTTGTGAAGTCTAATGCTAAAAAGTATGATATTGATGAAGATCTTTTTAATCAAAATGATTTCCACGTTCATGTTCCTGAAGGAGCTATCCCTAAAGATGGTCCATCTGCTGGTATTACCATGGCAACTGCTATTTTCTCAGCAGCAACGCATCGCTATATCAAAAAAGAAGTTGGCATGACGGGTGAAATTACACTTCGAGGTTATGTTTTACCCATTGGTGGATTGAAAGAAAAATCAATTGCAGCTCATCGATCTGGTCTAAAGACTATCATCATTCCTAAGGATAACACAAAGGATGTTGATGATATTCCGAAGGAAGTAAGAGATGCTTTAGAAATCATCCCTGTTGAAAATGTGGATGATGTCTTCCAAATTGCATTGAAATAGTTTATAATGAGGAGTAGTCTACGGACTACTTTTTTTCACGAAAAAAACAAAGGAATCGATGAGATGATTAAACAAGCAGTATATATAAAAAGTTTGACGAATATAAAAGATGAACCAGAGGGATTTCCACAAATCCTTTTGATTGGACGATCAAATGTTGGCAAAAGTTCATTTATCAATGCATTAACTAATCGAAAGAATTTAGCGCGTGTTTCAAATACACCAGGAAAAACAATTACTTTAAATTTTTATCTCATCGATCAATATTTCTATTTGGTGGATGCTCCTGGTTATGGATATGCTAGAAGATCAAAATCTTTGCAAGATCAATTTATTATCATGATTCGTGATTATATGAAACATTCTGATCACTTAAGATTAGTGTGTATGCTTATCGATTTTAAAATAGGACCCACAGATGATGATTTATTTACATATCAATTTTTAGTTGAGCAAAATGTCAATGTTATGATTATTGCGACTAAAAAGGATAAAGTTCCTAAGACACACCAATTCAAGCAAGAACAAAAAATTAAACAACTACTAAAAAATCCCTACATGTTTTTCGCTTATTCAAGTGTGACTAAGGAAAACTTAGATACCATTGAAAATGAAATGAGAAATCAGGTGAGTATGATTGAATAAAGTCATGATTTTGACGGACTCCACAGCGGATTTAAGTCCTGAATATCTGATTAAAGAAGAAGTGCAAAGCATTCCTCTTTTTATTCGTTTTGAAGATGAAGTTTATCGAGATGGTGTAGATATTACGGCTCAAGAACTTTATCAAAGAGTCAGTAAAAGCAATGAAGTAGCAAGATCAACTGGATTACGATCTGGAGATTTTCATAATGCGTTTAATAAGTACATTAAACGCGGATATGACATTCTTTATCTTGGTATTGGTTCAAATCTTTCATCAACAATCCAATCTGCGTTGATTGCAAAACAAGAACTTGAGACAAAAAGAGTTTTTATTGTTGATTCTAAAACAGTCTCAGCTGGTCTAGGTTTACTTGTTAATCAAGCTGTTTTATTAAGAAACCAAGGATTACACGCATCAGAAATTAAAACAAGAATTGATGAGTTAATTCCGAGACTTCAGTTTTTCTATATGATATCAGATTTGGAATTGTTAGGAAAAACCTCAAGAATCAAATCATTATCTTTAAAATTTGCTCGAATGATGAAATCGAAACCCGTTGTTTCAATGATTAATGATCGTATTGAAAAAGTGACTTCTTTTATGGGGCCATTTGAAAAAAAACTTATTGATTTTGCACGCATGATCGAAAAGAAAACTAAAAATTATGAAATAAACGAACTATATATCACCCATAGTTGTGATCAAAGAGTTGCTGATATCGGAAAAAAAGTTTTTCAGGAACATTTAAAACCTAACTTGATGATTACCAACCCTATTGGATGTGTTTTAGGTGCTCAAGTGGGTGAGAATACATTGGGTGTTGCTTATCTTTTATTAGATTCAAAGAAGAGGGATCAACATGATAAAAAACATTATTAAACTAACGTTAATAATTTTTATAATTTTCCTACTGAGTTCCTGTGACCTTGTTACAAGTAATGATGGTCCTTATAAAGTGACTTTTGATTCAAATGGTGGAACTGAAGTTGAAACTTTAACTGTTGATCAGTTCGATCCTTTTTTACCTTTAAGTATCCCTACAAAAGAGGGATACGTTTTTGCTGGTTGGTTTATTGATGAGACCTTGCTTTATCCCATGTCTTTTAATACAGGTACAAATGAACCATTAACTCTTTATGCTAAATGGATATCAGTTGTACAAATTCTAACGGATGAAAATATTCGTGCAGTTGTACAAAGTATTCTTGATAACTCGAATTTATCGATATTAAGTACTTCTGAAATGGAAACGATAGTCAACGATATTATTAGTCAAGGTGGTTTTATCGATTATGATCATGTTGTTCAAACAGTTTTATCACATATAAATGTCATTGAAGCATTTGAAAACCATATCATAGAGATGTTAGAAGAAGTCATGCAATCGGTTGTTATGATTGAAACATATAGTTTTGTAGATTCTGATGGAAGTGGATCAGGGGTTATCTATAAAAAAGTCAATAACACCTATTATGTTTTAACTAATGAACATGTTATAGACGGACATTTAGCAAGTAACTTATCACTCACTATTTTTGATAAAACTGGAGAAATCAAAATACCACGTGGTGATATCACCATTGAAAAACAATCCGTTATTCATGATTTAGCGATTATTTCTTTTACATCAACAAAAGATCTTCGTGTGATTGAATTAGGATCAAAGGATCTTTTACGTCAGGGTCAATTGGTTTATGCTGTTGGTTCACCTTTAGACTTACCAAATACAGTATCGATGGGAATGCTATCGTTTTATGATCGTTTCATGACAGATGGTGAAGGTATGAATACAACAATGATTCAACACACTGCAAGCATTAATCCTGGAAATAGCGGAGGAGCATTAGTTGATTCTAATGGGAAACTCATCGGTATCAACAGTATGTCCTATGTTGATGAAACCCTTGGGGAGGGTATTGAAGGATTACATTTTGCTGTTCAAATTGATGTCATTTTAGAGTTCATTAATATTTAGTTTCATGAAAAAGAAAAAGACTTTATTACTACTCTTAGTTTTATGGGTGATGGTGATATGGATAAATTCTTTATTTCCAGGAGATTTGTCATCATCTCAAAGTGGTTTTGTCACAAAAGTGGTTTCAACACTTTTTTCAGTTATTCATATTTCTCTTGATAGCGATACATTACATCAAATCATACGCATACTTGCTCACTTTATGGAGTACTTTGTTTTAGGGGTTTTAACGTATTTCAACATGAAATCAATTCATATTGAAAAATATCTCTTTATAATTCTAATATGTTTGATTCCAATCATTGATGAAGTTATCCAAATATTTGTACCTGATAGAGCTTATGAGTGGTTTGATTTGATGATTGATTTACTAGGAATCATGCTTGGTCTATTAATGACTCATTTATTTTCCTATTTTTTATTGAAACGAGATAGATTATCTTGAAGTCATCTTCTTTTCATGATAGAATACACATATAAGCAATGAAGAGGAAGAGTACCAAATAACTTGATTGAAGAGACAGATTGGCTGGTGAAAAATCTGATAAGTATTTGGGAATGTCGCCTTGGAGCTGATAATCAGAAAAGGTTATCCGACTATCCGCGTTAAGGATTATAAAGTGCTGGATTTATCCAGAACTAAGGTGGTACCGCGTTTATATAACGTCCTTAGAATATTAAGGACGTTTTTTTATTTTTATGGAGGTTATTAGATGAAAACACTCTTCACAGAAAGACTCATATTAAGACAGTTAAATTTAAACGATGTTGATGATTTTTTTCATTATGCTTCTAAACCAAAAATAGGACCGATGGCAGGCTGGGCACCGCATAAAACAAAAGATGAATCATTAACCATATTACGAATGATGATAAAGGAAGATGAAGTATGGGGAATTACGATTAAACCCCATCATTCAATGGTGGGATCAATTGGTCTTCATGTTCGAAACTTTGATAATGCAATCAAAAACCAAAAAGAATTAGGTTATGTCATCGATGACATCTACTGGGGAAAAGCATATATGGTGGAAGCGGTTTTAGCGGTGTTAAAATATGCCTTTCATGAATTAGAGTTATCCAAGGTGCTTTGCGGTCACGAGAAGAATAATATACAGTCCAAACGCGTGATCGAAAAAACTGGATTTACATGGACACATGATGAAAAAAGAGAACACTATGATCATACATTGATTGATATCAACATGTATGAACTGACTAAAGAAAGATATGAGGAAATTTATAATGACAAATCTTAAAACAAAATATGATTTTAAAGAAGTTGAAGATAATCGCTATCAATCGTGGCTTAAGGAACGTTATTTTGAAAGTGGAAATATAGAAAAAATCCCCTTTACCGTTGTAATACCACCACCTAATGTTACTGGAAAGTTACATTTAGGTCATGCATGGGATAATACATTACAAGATATTATTATTAGAAGAAA
>CAYJBI010000097.1:0-5652 GCA_964368345.1 uncultured Mariniplasma sp.
TATTAATACACTATTCTTTCCAAAAAAATCAAGTATTATTTATACGAATGAATCTTTTAGAAGTAAAATTAGACGATATGTCATTGAAGAAGAAAAAGACGAAGAAAAATGAAGCCGTTGCTTCATTTTTTTATACTTCGATATTTACAAATTGAAAGGATTCAACATCAAATAAACCTTGATCAGTAAGTTTTAATTTGGGTATAACAGGTAAACATAAGAAACTTAGTGCTATCAAGGGATCATCTTCCATATTTAATCCCATATGATAAAGTTCATTTTTCATATTTGATAGTTTTGAAGCAACTTCTAAAGCGGGTTTTGTAGTCATTAGGCCTGCAACATTTAGCAAAATTTCTTCAATTATTTGATGATTCTTAACTAGCACAACGCCACCTTGAATCTCAACAATACGTTTAACACATAATGAAATATCATGATCGTTTGAACCAACAATTACAATGTTATGTGAATCATGAGCAACGCTCATTCCCAAAGCACCACCATGAAAACCAAATCCTTTCACAAGGCCAATACCAACACTACCTAGATTATGATGTCTTTCGATGGAAACAAGTTTTAAACAATCCACATGTGGGTCGTGTTGATAGATGTTATTCACTATTTTAACATTCATGTGTATCTCATTTGTTAGGATGTTGTGTTTGACAAGTTCGATGACTCTTACAGGGTTCTTATTGATTTTTAAATCAAATGAAACAGGCATATGAGATAAATGGATGGTATGTGAAATATCATCAGGGATATCTTCATGAGTTGTATTTAAAATTTCTTTCTTTTTTGCAACACATATTCCACGTTTATAAACAGAATCTGGTTCTATTTTTTCTAGAGAATCGAAGACGATAAAATCAGCAATTTTTCCAGGTGCTATTCCTCCACGATCATTTAAATGGTAGCACGTTGCTGGATTTAATGTTGCCATTTTTATGGCATCTATGGGATCTATTCCATGAGAAATGGCAAGATTAACATTGTAATTAATATGACCTTCTTTGAGTATATCAAGCGGATTTTTATCATCCGTGCAAAACGTTAATCGATTTAAGTTTTTTATCGTTACACCTTTAAGAAGATCAACAACATTTCTCGTTGCTGAACCTTCACGTAAGTGAACATACATACCGCGTTTAATACGTTCTTCAAGCATCGAAGGTGTTGTTGATTCATGATCAGTCATGATTCCTGCATATATGTAAGCATTTAAATCTTTATCTTTTAGATCAGGGGCATGACCATCAACCATTTTAAAATTGAGAATATCAATTTTTTGATGAATGGTTTCATCTCCATGAAGCACGGCAGGGTAATCCATAACTTCACCAAGACCTAGTATTCGAGAACTATTCTTTAGTGATGCAATTTCAAGAGAATTTAAAGATGCTCCGCTATGTTCAAATAGAGTTGCAGGGACTGATGAGGGTACCATAAAAAAGATATCTAAATCAATAGATTCGCTGCTATCTAGCATGTAATTAATACCTCTTAAGCCTAAGACATTTGCAATCTCATGTGGATCAGCAATAATCGTTGTTGTTCCTCTTGGGATGACAAGTTCTGAAAATCTTTTAGGTGTGAGCATAGAGGATTCAATATGAACATGACTATCAATGAATCCTGGAGCAACATATTTTTTCATTAAATCCACTTCAATAGTTCCTTCATAAGAACCAACACCTAAAATGAGACCATCTTTTACTGCGATGTCAACTTCTTCGATAACCCCTTGATAAACGTTGATCATTAAACAGTTCTTAAAAACTAAGGGTGCCTTTTCTAATCCTCTAGCTTGTTTCATTGTATGTTCAAAATTCATAATATCAGTCCTTTCTTTCATAGATAAAAGAAAAACCTACACACGAAGTGCAGGTTATGATTATAAATTGAGGTAAAAGGGATGTTTAGGTGCAATCACAAAGAAACATAAAATACCCATAACAAGTCCCCCGAGATGTCCAAATATGCTAATGCCAGCCACAAGAAATGTAATAACAAGATTCAATAACATTAAATTACGAATCGAAATAATGGCTCGTTCACTAAACCATGATCGTCTTAGAAAGGTGAGAAGGAGTAACCCACCCATGATACCGAAAATGGCACCTGAAGCTCCGACGGTTACTGTGTTCGGCTTACCAAGATAAACAACTGCAAATGATGAAGCAATACCAGATAACAGATAAACAAATAAATACTTTCTCGGTCCTATTAACTGTTCCATATGTCCTCCAAGATAGAATAGAACATACATGTTCATCATGAAGTGTATGATGTTACCATGTAAAAATATCCCAGTAAATAGTCGATAGAATTCATTTTTTTCAATGATCAGTGGTGGATAGATAGCTCCTAGATTGATGAGGTTTTCAATATCAAAACCACCAGTAAATAAAACCACCAACAAAAAAACAGTATTAAGAAAAATCAGTAGACTATTGATGGGGCGAGTCGAGATATAATTTTTAAGAAAAGTGTTATTTTGCATAGCAACCTCTTTTTCTACTATTGTTTAATCTATTCTATCACAAAATTCATCATTATATAAAAAAAGATAGAGCGCGGCTCTACCTTAATGTTTCTCTCTTACGAAAACATCGTTATATTGACGATGCACCTTAATAAATGTCGTACATTTTGATAACTGTTTTAAGGTAGGTGCTCCTACATAAGTACATGTAGAACGAACACCACCTAAAATATCTTTAATCGTTGTTTCAACATTTCCTTTATAGGGAATCTTTACAGTTCTTCCTTCTGAACTTCTGTATTCTGCAACCTCTCCATGGTGTTTGATCATGGCAGTTGAAGAACTCATCCCGTAAAACTCAACAAATTGTTTTTTAAGAAATATCGTTTCATTTGTTTTTTGATCTCTTTGAAGTGTATCGTGATATTCAGTGATGACCTCGCCACCACCTTCAATATGACCAGCAAATAAACCGCCAAGCATTACAAAATCAGCACCAGCTCCAAATGCTTTAGCAACATCACCTGGGCATGTACAACCACCATCACTAATGATGTGAGCTCCTAAGCCATGTGCAGCATCTGCACATTCGATGATTGCTGATAATTGAGGGTAACCTACACCTGTTTGAATACGTGTAGTACAAACTGAACCTGGACCTATACCGACTTTAACGATATCAGCACCTCTAAGAATCAATTCTTGTGTCATATCTGCAGTTACAACGTTTCCTGCAATAATCACATGCGAAGGATATGCTTTACGAACAGCTTCTACGAAATCACCAAAATATTCAGAATATCCGTTAGCAACATCAATACAAATAAATTTAATAGAAGGGTGGTTTTTTAAAATGGTTTTTAAATTGGCAAAGTCTGTTTTTGATGTTCCTGTAGAGATTGCGAAATGATTAGGATTTAAAATACTAATGTTCTGTTTAATATCATCAATAGAATAGCTTTTCACAAGGCATGTGAAAAGACCATGTTCTTGAAGAGCTTTTGCAATACTGATGGTACCTACACCATCCATATTTGCTGCCATAATGGGAACACCTTTCCAAGATTGTTTACTGTGTTTAAATGTATATTCACGGGTAAGATCAACATCTCTTCGACTGGCTAATGTTGAACGTTTTGGACGAATCAAAACATCACTAAAATCTAGTTTATCATCAAATTCAATACGCATAAGTCACCTCTTGTAAAAAGTATTTTTAACTACGTTACTATTATATGTGATAATAGCCATAAGTGAAAGATGAAAATGAAAAATAGATAATTAATTCGATATTATTTTAATTAAGAGATGGGATGTATGAGTAAACAAAAGAAATGAATTATGCTATAATGTTTCTGTTTATTTCATTCGGGTAGTGGCTCAGCTTGGTAGAGCGCCTGGTTCGGGACTAGGAGGCCGCAGGTTCAAATCCTGTCTACCCGACCATGAACATTTGAACATTCATCTTAGTAGATTTTTTTTGTTATAATGAGTATAAGAGAAAGTAAGGATGGGATACTATGAAATGTTTAGGTATGATTGGTGGTATGAGTTATGAGTCTACGAAAGTCTATTATGAGTTGATCAATCAAGAGATAAACAGAAAACTTAAAAAATCACATTCTGCTGAAATCGTCATGTATTCTTTTGATTATGACATCCTAGAAAAGTGGTTAGAAGAAAATCGTTGGGATTTAATTGAAAATAGACTCATTAAAGAATCTTTAAAGTTAAAATCAATCGGTGCTGAAGGCATCATATTATGTGCAAACACCATGCATCAAGTTGCTAATCAGGTAGAAGAGTCTGTGGGGTTACCACTTATTCATATCGTGAAATCAACTTTTCAGTGTGTAAATCAAAAAAAGTTAACAAAAGTGGGTCTAATAGGTACAATATATACCATGCAAAGTGATATGTACCAAAGCTATTTTAAAAGTCATGGAATTGAAATAATAACGCCGAGCTTAGATAATCAAAAGATTATCCATGATATTATTTATAAAGAACTTATTATTGGCAAACTAAGTGAAGAAAGTAGAGATAAGATTCTTCAAATTATCAAATCTTTAGAAGTTGAAGGTATTATTTTGGGATGTACTGAACTACCCTTACTCATTAAAGAAGAACATTTAAGTATTCATCGTTTTGACACCATGGAAATACATGCAAAAAGTGCTGTTAAATTTATGTTGGGAGATTTAGCATGATTTATGATGCGATTATTATTGGTGGTGGTCCTTCGGGACTTATGGCAGCAAACGTTTTACAAAAACATCATAAGAATTATTTAATTTTAGAAAAAAATGATAAACCTGCTAAAAAACTACTTTTAACAGGTGGTAAACGGTGTAATGTAACGAATAATTTGGGTGTGGTTGAATTTATTGAATCTTTAAATATGAAACATCGTAGGTTCTTATATCATGCACTTCAATCATTTGGTCCTAAAGAGATTATTTCATTCTTTTATGATCGGGGATTAGGTCTTCTTTTAGAACAAAATTTAAAGTACTTCCCTGATACACAGAAGAGTCAAAGCGTTCTAGATGCACTTCTTAAACATCTTGATGAAAAGAAGCTACATTTCATAGAAAACGTCAAGACAATTGAAAAGAAAACGACTCATTGGGAAATTACGTCAACAAAAGATACTTATTTAACGAAAAATGTGATTGTTGCTACAGGTTCGAAAGCTTATCCCACAACAGGAAGTAGTGGAGATGGTGTTGTTTTTGCGAAATATTTAGGTTTAAAAACAATTCCTTTTACACCAGCTGAAACACATGTCTATTCAGAATATGTCAAAAGCAATCTCAAAGAACTACAAGGAATAAGTATTTCAAATGCACGATTAAAGATTGAAGGATTAAAACAGATGTTTGACGGAGGAGTTTTATTTACTCATTTTGGATTAAGTGGACCAGCCGTTTTACATGCCTCAGAAGTTATGGCGAAAAGAATTGAACAAGACCAAGTAAATGCACTTTTTTCATTAACAGAATTAGAAGATACTGAAGTGATGAAAAGATTAGAAGAAGCACACTTTAAAAATGTATTTTTAAGTGTTTTTCTAGAAGATATTGTGATTAAACGTATTGCCAAACTGATACCGATTTGGCTAAATTTGGCAAATAAGAGAATGAAAGAATATAGTAAAAAAG